>NZ_VCDN01000046.1:0-162832 GCF_033949405.1 Xenorhabdus santafensis
ATACCCAATGGATTTCAAGTTGCATCGCGGCGGCAAGGGAATTCATCCTCGGGAGCATAGATAACTATGTGACCGGAGTGAATAAGTGCAGCCAACAAAGAGGTAACTTGAAAGACGAAGGGTATACGTTTAAAGAAGTCACATTTCTGGAGAGTAAGATGCAGAAAAAAGCTGAGTTGTATCGTGGAAAGGCAAAAACAGTGTATTCCACTGAAAACCCTGACCTGCTTGTACTGGAATTCCGTAATGATACATCAGCATTGGATGGTGAACGCATTGAGCAGTTTGATCGCAAAGGGATGGTGAATAATAAATTCAATCATTTCATTATGAATAAACTGGAAGAAGCGGGCATTCCGACGCAAATGGAACAGCTATTGTCAGATAACGAATCTCTGGTGAAAAAACTTGATATGGTGCCAGTGGAGTGCGTTATTCGTAACCGTGCTGCCGGTTCTCTCGTTAAGCGGCTGGGAGTTGAGGAAGGTATGGTGTTGAACCCACCTTTGTTTGACTTGTTCCTGAAAGATGATGCTAAACACGATCCTATGGTTAATGAATCCTATTGTGAAACATTTGGCTGGGTCAACAAAGAGCATTTGGCCGAAATGAAACGCCTAAGCTACAAGGCCAATGAAGTGTTAAGTAAATTGTTTGATGATGCCGGTTTGATTTTGGTGGATTTCAAATTGGAATTTGGGCTGTTCAACGGGAAGGTCGTGCTGGGAGATGAGTTTTCACCGGATGGTAGCCGCTTGTGGGACAAACAGACGATGGACAAGATGGATAAAGATCGTTTCCGTCAGAGCCTCGGTGGTTTAATTGAAGCGTATGAAGAGGTTGCACACCGTATCGGCGTTATTTTGGATTAGTTACGCAAACGATTACCTAGGGGCATTTTTTAAATTTGTCCCTTCATATGGCAAGATGCTCCCACATTAAATAGAGCATCTTGTCCATATGTTGGTTATTGAATGAATATCAAAACCAGTATTTAATTTTTTCTCCCCAGCCTTCCCGGTTCATGCAATTGCGCATGTGTCTTCCTCTGGAATCCTGATTGACATCCATGGCATAACTTTCATTTGTCGGAAACGTTTGATCAAAATATCTCTCTTTCCCACATAGGTCGCTATTTGCGCAACGTTGTCTCATTGTATTGAAAACTGTTCGGGAAGCTACCTCATTTTTTACAGGAAATAATTTTAATGCTGATTCATGGCACATTTGTTTTGCTTTATTGAGTGAAGTAGCGTCACTCCTTATGGGCTCCCATTGCGTGGTGCACGCCGCCAATGAAGAACATACCATCATGGAAAATATTAGTTTTCTCATATCGTCTATATGAACGCATCCTGTTTGCAAGGTATTTCTTACAATCTTTCTGCATTCCTCCAGATAAAAGAGTTGATATTTATCAGTAAAATGCGGTTAAACCTGAAAGTTACTGACATTATTGAATTATCCGCTGGCCTACTTGCACCTTGAACGGGCATTGTAGTTATTTATCTTTGTTATTATTTAAATAAAGGGTATTAAAAAATGATAAAGTTTCACTATGTTACTTAGAAAATTTACTCATGTAACACAAAGTGTAACTCCACTTGAGTATTTTGGATTTCTTTTTATGAATTGTTGCTTTTTGGTTTAATTTAACTGATTTAGCTACGTGATTAATTATAGGATGGAAAATCCTTTTCTGCTGCAATGCCATCGGGAACTCATTGGGCAGGATATGTATTTATTAATATTATAAATTTCAGTGAGTAAGCATTAATTTAAGTTTTGGAAATAGGGTGGTTATGTTAAGTTTATTGTATAAATTTCAACATATTATTCTGCATGGTGACGGAGATTGTGTTGTATGATGCAAAGCATATCAAATGCTGTTGTGTAGGAAATAAAAATTAATGAGTCATATTGATCCAACTTTACTTATTTTGCTCGTATTGGCAGGGCTTGGGATTATCAGCCATAACATGACAGTTACACTGGCTATGTTATTTCTCTTGGTCGTTCGTATCACGCCATTGAATCAATTTTTTCCTTGGGTGGAAAAATATGGTTTGACGATAGGTGTTCTGGTTCTGACGATAGGTGTAATGTCACCGATCGCCAGCGGGAAAATCTCAGTACAAGAAATTTTAAACTCATTCCTGAATTGGAAATCATTGCTGGCAATTGCAGTTGGTGTTCTTGTGTCGTGGTTGGGGAGCCGAGGTGTCACTTTGATGTCTAATCAACCTTCAACTGTAGCGGGATTATTGGTCGGTACAATATTGGGGGTTGCTTTATTCAGAGGGGTTCCTGTCGGCCCATTGATCGCGGCGGGTATTTTATCAATGGTGATTGGTAAATCATGACGGTTTCGGTAAGCGTCTTAGGCAATGCATGGGGAAAGTTGCAGGCACAGATGCAGCAACAAGGGCAGCGCCGTTTGGTCGTATTGAGTGGTGAATCACAATGGAGTGCCTTGATAGTTTCCCAACTAAAAGAACAGTTTCAGGGAGACTGGTTAACAGTTTCATCGCATGAATCCGACGCCATTGAACCAAGCAAAGCCGTTAGTCTCCTTGGGCGTGAATTTTTGCATGGTGTTTTTGACGCGTCTCAGGGGTTTAATGCTGAGGCACTCGCGATACTGGCCGGTACGTTAAAGGCAGGAAGCTGGTTGATTATGCGCATTCCTGCCTGGGAACACTGGGCAGATAACCCGGATGAGGATAGTTCACGCTGGAATGAGTCACTAGGAACTATCTCCACACCTAATTTCGTGCATCACATTAAAAGCCAATTAATGAGTTATGAAGATGTTTTGTTATGGAAACAGGGGGGGCCTTTTCAAGTTTTACCATTGCCGCAATCGGAAAGATGGCAAATGCCGGATGGGGATCCCACGACTAGCCAGAAAGCCATTCTTGATGAATTATTGCAGGCTTCACAAGGTGTCTGGGTCGTTACCGCACCAAGAGGGCGAGGGAAATCTGCGTTGGCAGGAATGTTGGTAAGGCATTGGCAAGGTAAAGGTAAATGTTGGTTATGTGCACCAGCCAAAATTACAACGGAAGTTATTCGAAAGTACTCAGGCATTCCGGATACATTTGGTCAGGATATTGCGGAGCAGGAAACACCATTTTGGGCGGTAGACAATTTATTGAAATATTGCCGAGCTCCCGGTTTGCAATCAAATAATCATGGTCGAGAAAATAACCACGAAAACGTTGATTGGTTATTAATTGATGAAGCTGCTGCAATCCCAACGCCACAACTTGCGGAGCTGATCCGTTATTTCCCGCGAGTATTACTGACATCCACAGTTCAAGGTTATGAAGGTACGGGGCGTGGTTTCTTGTTGAAACTTTGTTCTGCGCTGCCAGAATGCCAGATTAGAGAATTGAAAACACCGATGCGTTGGGCTGAAAACGATCCATTGGAAACTTGGCTGGATAGTGCGTTGTTATTCGATGATAATCCGTGGCTTGCGGATCGGCCTGCTCACTTGCATTTTACTGAGGATGTGGTTTTTTCCGCTATCACGCAAGATATGTGGCTAAAACATCCCACATTATTGCGCCAGTTTTATGGGTTGTTGGCCAGCGCCCATTATCGAACCTCCCCCCTTGATTTACGCCGATTGCTGGATGGCAAAGGAATGAGTTTTCTGGCAGCCCAATTACACACTTCAAATGAGCAGCAAAATGCTCAACAACAATTGGTTGGGGCATTATGGATGGTAAATGAAGGCGGACTATCATCAACATTAGCCCATGAAATATGGGCTGGGCGGCGACGTCCCAGAGGAAATTTGGTTGCTCAATCTCTGGCGGCACACAGTGGCTTTCCTTGTGCGGCAACGCTGCGATCACAACGCATCAGCCGGGTTGCCGTACAAACACAATATCGCCGCCGTGGGATTGCCAATCATCTGATAACCCTGCAATGTCGGGAAGCCAATAAAAATAAGCTGGATTTCCTTTCTGTCAGTTTTGGTTATACCCAAGAACTCTGGTCTCTCTGGCAAAAATGCGGGTTCCGGTTGGTGAGAATGGGGACTCACCGTGAAGCGAGCAGCGGCTGCTACACGGCAATGGCTGTCTTACCGTTGAGTGACAAAGGCCATCAATTTGCCCAATCAGCGCAGCAACAATTATCTCGTGATGCAAAAGGGCTGGAATCATTACTCGGTTTTGCGCTTCCCGTTGAGTACATTAATGACGAGCGGCTTAACAGCAGTGATTGGCAGGAGTTATCTGGATTTGCATTCGCTCACCGGCCGTTGTCTGCATCCTATTTTTCATTACAGCGATTATTGCAGACAAGTGATTTAGCCTTGCCGGCATTGAGAAAATATTTCCATCAGCAGATAGATATTGAACAGTGCGCCCGCGAGTTATTATTGAACGGCCGCAAGGCGTTATTGAAACGGTGGCGGGAAGAGGTGGCTGACGCATTGGCAAGCATGGATAACATACTTGCCAATCAGTGGCGTCATTGGGTTATTTCTTACGATTCTGTTGAGGCCAGTCGTCCTCGTCATCCCATTGATCATTAAAATCCCGGTGCGGGGGTAATTCTGGTTTGTTATCCAAAAAAGTTTTTGGATTAACCCGGCTTAATGCTTTTACTGCATTAATAACAATGCCGATGAGTACTAGCAGAACGAGCCACCAATAATCTATCAACCAATGCATTTTACTCACCTTGAAATTATGTACATTACGGAGTGTGTCCGCGTTGGGGGTGCCAAGAGCCTTTTCCTTGGGGGTTCTTGTTCCCATTATCCATCACCTTTCAAGTTACAGTGCGTGATCGGCCTTACTTATCCCAACTACCGTTTTATAAACATCCGGTTAACAACCCTTGGCAGGTGCACTGCATTTTGAAATCCGTTGGATATAAAGCCTAATCAATTATAAGCCTAGCCAATAATTCTGATGTATTTATCAAATATATAGGATAGGTTGCTTCTCAACCAATTTATGCCGGCAATATCACGATCCTGCCAAACATCCAGCAACACTTGTTCATCAAATAAGCGCTCAGCTTCATGAGATATAGGCCAATAACTGATATGCCAAGGCTCATAAGCAACGCCCGCATCGTGTCGAGTAAACGGACGATAAAAATCATAATGAGACATGTTTTCCGTCAACCAATGAGTCAAAGGCTCAAAATAACCTCCGTTTTCATACTCCCAAGGCTCTAGCTGCAACTTTTTATCTTGCGGTAGCAGAAACGGATCATAGACATCCAGCTCTGTTCCCCAATGATGTCGGCTCGCCCCCGGCAGGGCAGACCAACGAAGAATTGCCTCACATAGCTCACCTTCGCTCATTTTTGAGATATCAAGTGGTTGGCTATTGTCATCCAGTACAGGGCGCTGGCCGCGAAACTTTTCATTCCAGATCGTTTGCTGGCGTGTGAAATCCCGAAACGAACTGGCGGGTTGTAGTTTAAATCCCGCCTGGGCAGCCTTGCGTTGCATGGCAAGAAACGCTTTAGTGGCATTGAACTGCAAGCGGTGATTGCCGGAAAGAGTGACCAGATGATCGGTGGACAGGCCAGTCAACATTTCAGGTGTCATCATTTGACCAATTGCTCCATGATACGTTGATAAATCAGGCTTAATTGCTGTAATTCAGCCACGTTGACGCACTCATTGACTTTATGGATTGTGGCATTAATTGGCCCCAATTCCACAACTTGTGCACCCATTTTGGCAATAAAGCGCCCGTCTGATGTACCGCCGCTGGTTGAAAGTTCGGGTTTGTACCCGCAATAATGTTCAATGGAATCCACGGTGGCATCGACAAGTTTGCCTTCACAAGTCAGGAAAGGTTGCCCGGACAGCCACCAATCAAGTTCGTATTTCAGCTTATGCTTATTCAGCATGTCTTCGACTTTCTGTCGGATCTCAGTGTCCGTCAGTTCCGTGCTGAAACGGAAATTAAATTGCACCCACAGCTTTCCTGGGATGATGTTATTGCTGCCGGTTCCTGCCTGAATATTGGCAATCTGCATACTTGTGGCAGGGAAAAACTCATTGCCTTCATCCCAGTGAGTATTGACCAGTTCTTGCAAAAAGGGCAGTGAACGGTGAATAGGGTTGTCTGCCAATTGAGGATAGGCAACATGCCCCTGAATGCCAAATATCGTCAGACTGGCTGTCAGAGAACCTCTCCGCCCATTCTTGATCATGTCCCCAAGCCGGTGTTGGCTGGAAGGCTCGCCCACCAGACAATAATCCAACCGTTCATTGCGGGCCATCAGTGTTTCGACGACTTTAACTGTACCGTTGATTGCCTTGGCTTCTTCATCGGAAGTGATTAAAAAGGCAAGGCGGCCTTTATGATCCGGATATTGCGCAACAAAACGCTCCGCCGCGACCACCATTGCGGCCAGAGAACTTTTCATATCTGCCGCACCACGGCCATACAGCATTCCGTCACGGATAGCTGGTTCAAAAGGTGGGGTTTGCCACTGTGACATATCGCCGGCAGGAACGACATCAGTGTGACCAGCAAGGGCAAAAGTTACCCCTGTACCACGATAAGCCCAGAAATTTTGGGTATCACCGAAAGGCATGCGTTCTATTGTGAAGCCAATATCTTGCAGGCGTTGAATGAGAATTTCCTGACAACCATGATCATCAGGGCTGACAGAAGGCTGCTTAATTAACTGCTGAGCCAAATCAATTACTGGGCAAACCATGGAGTGATCCTTATCTAGTCAAGCGAGAAAAATTGTTGATATTGTTCAGCCTTAAAGCCGAGTAGATACTTATCTGCGGATAATGCTGTTTTAGTTTTCTCTGAATGTGAGATCAAAAGCGGCCGTTTGATTATTGCAGGTTGTTCCAGCATCAATGCCTTGGCCGCTTCAGCATTATCAATGGCTGCCTTTTGCTCATCAGATAATTTGCGCCAAGTTGTACCACGGGTATTCAGCAGGGGTTCCCAGCCGATTTGTTCAACGAACGATTGGAGTAGCTCAGAGGACAGACCATCAACGCGATAGTCGTGAAACTGATAAGGGATCTCTTGGTCTTCTAGCCAGCGACGTGCTTTTTTTATGGTATCGCAGTTTTTTATGCCGTAAAGAATGAATGTCTTGTGAGAAGTGGTATCCGACATGATGAGATCCTTGGTCTTGTTTAACATATCCGACATAATGCGTGAAATTTCGTATTTTATCCAGATTGCATACTCTCTTGCACATACTTGCTGCGCGTATTTTCACCAATATTTTTCCATCAACATTTTTCAGTCAATATTCACGCCGCAGGCTTCAAATCATTTTCGATCTCGGAAGAGGATAGGGGGCATAAAAGAATAGGAGTGAATTAATTTGAATTAAAATAATAAACAAAATAAATAATATCTATATTCACTATATAGAAAACTAATTTATTTCAAATCAATTTGATATTTTCGGTAACTCACAATTTCCCTGCTGGCAAAACTTAGGGAAATTGTGTTTCATATTGAAGATGCAAAAGAAAATTCAAGGTCAGATTAAGGCTGCTTTTCTATGCTTCAAATAGATAATAGTGGCTTCGAGGCGGGAGCGGGATTTAAGTTTTTTCAATAAGTTACGGGTGTGAACTTTCACAGTTTCTTCAGAAATAAAAAGGAAGTCGGCAATTTCTTTGTTTGTCATGCCTTCTGAGATTTCTTTTAAGACATCCAATTCACGCTTAGTTAATTTTGATAATGGATCGACATAAAGATGGCGAGTGGATAAATATTGATGAACTTTTTCGCTGAACACTGCATGGCCATCAATTGCTTTTTTTATGTTGCTCAACAAAGGAGCAAGTTCAATGTCTTTTAATAAATAACCATTCGCACCTGCATCAACGGCATCATAAATATCACCGCGATGATCTGAATCTGAGAGTACAAGAATATAGGTATCAAGCCCTTTTCGGCGAAGTGACTTAATCGTATCAATTCCGGAAAGGCCGTGAATTTTCAGATCTATCAAAATAATGTCAGGCTTTATCTGGCAGGCGATATTTATTGCATCTTCACCATTGTCAGTTTCGGCTGTTACAATGAGTTCCCGTTCCAATTCGATCAAATCTTTTAAGCCATGACGAATGATAGGATGATCATCTACTATCATAACTGAATGATTATGCATATTCTTTCTCCCATATAGAAATGCAGCTTTTTTGTTTGATAAAACATAAAAGACAGGATTCTGCTTTATGTTAAATTGCTGTGTGATTTTTATGGATTATATTGAATCATCATTATTGAGATTCTGAAAATATATCCTGATATAAAAATAGAAATATCGCAAACAGGTTTATCCATTCAGATGAAATAAAATTCACTTTCATTAGAAAATGCGTTTCCCTAATTGCTAATAATTTTCTAAATAAATTTTTGGGATATTTTATAGATTAATTTTTGTTTTTGTAAACTTATTTTAAATATTAATTTTAAATCGACCATTTAATTAATTCATCAAGTTATTAATTGGAAGCCAAATACCTCTCTATAGGTATTATTAGGATAATATCCATATAATATTGGTTAATACAAAACCATGGTTTGCCGTTTTTTTGTTCTCTGATTTTGATGATTATGAACAAAATGCTGTTAACATCATGATTTAACCTTCCGTAACTATTATACTGGACGGATTTTGACTTCGACAGATGTGTAAAGGATCAGATAATGGATGAAAAATTAAAACAAAGTGCTCTTGATTTCCATGAATTTCCACAGCCAGGAAAAATCACAGTTACTCCGACCAAGCCACTCACGACACAACGTGATTTGGCGTTAGCATATTCGCCGGGTGTTGCCGCTCCATGTCTTGAGATAGCAGAAGATCCTTTGGCTGCTTATAAATATACAGCTCGTGGCAATCTTGTTGCGGTAATTTCCAATGGTACTGCTGTACTGGGGCTGGGCAACATTGGCGCTTTGGCCGGCAAGCCCGTTATGGAAGGCAAGGGAGTTTTGTTCAAGAAATTTTCTGGCATTGATGTTTTTGACATTGAAGTGGATGAAACTAACCCGGATAAATTAATTGATATCATTGCTGCGTTGGAACCCACTTTTGGTGGTATCAACCTTGAAGATATCAAAGCACCTGAGTGTTTCTATATTGAACAGAAACTCCGTGAGCGCATGAAAATCCCTGTATTCCATGATGACCAGCACGGTACGGCAATTATCTGTACCGCAGCCGTTCTGAATGGATTGCGGGTTGTTAATAAAGATATCAGCAAAGTACGCATGGTTGTCTCGGGAGCCGGGGCTGCTTCGATTGCGTGCATGAACTTGCTGGTGGCGTTGGGCCTGAAGCGTGAAAATATTGTCGTATGTGACTCGAAAGGCGTTATCTATCGTGGTCGCGAAGAGAATATGGAAAAAACCAAGGCGGATTATGCCATTGAAGATAACGGCAGCCGCACATTGGCGGATGTGATCCCGAATGCTGATATTTTCCTTGGCTGTTCTGGGCCGGGCGTTCTGACACAAGACATGGTGAAAACCATGGCACCATCCCCACTTATCATGGCACTGGCCAACCCTGAACCAGAAATCCTGCCGCCATTGGCAAAAGCTGTGCGCCCTGATGCAATTATTTGTACCGGTCGTTCTGATTTCCCGAATCAGGTCAATAACGTTCTCTGCTTCCCATTCATTTTCCGTGGCGCCTTGGATGTCGGGGCAACAACCATTAACGAAGAAATGAAACTTGCCTGTGTTCGCGCAATTGCAGATTTGGCACTGGCAGAGCAAAGTCAGGAAGTCGCTTCCGCCTATGGCGATCAAGACTTGTTCTTTGGCCCTGATTACATTATCCCGAAACCATTTGATCCTCGCCTGATTGTTAAAATCGCACCTGCCGTGGCAAAAGCGGCGATGGACTCCGGCGTGGCAACACGCCCTATTGCTGATTTCGGCGTATATATAGAGAAACTCAATGAGTTTGTTTATAAAACGAACTTGTTTATGAAACCTATTTTCTCTCAAGCGAAAAAAGAGAAAAAACGCATCGTACTGGCGG
Organism: Xenorhabdus santafensis; assembly: GCF_033949405.1. NCBI lineage: Bacteria > Pseudomonadati > Pseudomonadota > Gammaproteobacteria > Enterobacterales > Morganellaceae > Xenorhabdus > Xenorhabdus santafensis. Next base: position 10,033 of record NZ_VCDN01000046.1, read on the forward strand.
AAGGGGAAGATATTCGCGTACTGCATGCTACGCAAGAACTGGTTTCCCTTGGTCTGGCATTCCCGATTTTGATTGGTCGCCCAAGCGTCATTGAAATGCGGATCAAAAAACAAGGCCTGCATATTGAAGCCGGTAAGGATTTTGAAGTCGTAAACAATGAAAATGACCCACGCTTCAAAGAGTATTGGCAAGAATACTACCAAATCATGAAGCGCCGTGGTGTTTCGCCAGAGCAGGCACGTCGTGCAGTGATTGGCAATCCAACACTCATTGGGGCAATCATGGTACACCGTGGTGAAGCAGATGGCCTGATTTGCGGTACGGTAGGCAGTTACAATGAACATTACCAAATCGTGAAAGAAGTCTTTGGTTTCCGTCAGGGCGTACACACCGCAGGTGCGATGAATGCCTTGCTGCTGCCGATGGGAAATACATTTATTGCCGATACCTACGTCAATGAAAATCCAAGTCCGGAAGAATTGGCTGAAATTACGCTGATGGCGGCTGAAACCGTTCGTCGTTTTGGTATTGAACCTAAAGTGGCCTTGCTGTCACGTTCAAGTTTTGGCTCTTCAGATTGTGAATCTGCGCAAAAAATGCGTAAGACATTGGAGTTGGTTCAGCAAATGGCCCCAACACTTGAAATTGATGGCGAAATGCACGGAGATGCCGCGTTAGTGGAAAGTATTCGTCGTGACATCATGCCGGATAGCCCATTAAAAGGCTCTGCGAATTTGTTGATCATGCCAAATATGGAAGCAGCCCGCATTAGCTATAACTTATTGCGTGTGACCAGTTCAGACGGAGTCACGGTTGGGCCAGTTTTGATGGGGGTGTCTAAACCTGTCCATATTCTGACCCCGATTGCTTCTGTGCGCCGTATCGTGAACATGGTGGCATTGGCGGCAGTTGAAGCACAAACAAACCCACTATAACCCACAATTCTAATATTCTCGGTCTCAGTTATGAAACCGAGAATGATTTGTGTGATACCCCGCCAATACTTCCCTTGACGGGGTATTTTTATTTGTAAATAATTCTCATTATCTATAATATGCGGCAAATTTTATTTTGATAATGAATAACTATGAAAAAATTTACCCGCATAAAATCGACATTTTTAATTTGTTCTCTTTTGGCTGGCAGTTTTGTACTCAACGGTTGTGCCGGCGCCCCCGGTAATGCAAAAAAAACCTCTCAGGTAGTATTTCAAACCCTTCCTGCTGAATTAACCCAATCGGGTGCTGTAGTGGAGATGAAAACAGGGAAAGCAATTACACCTGACGAGTTACTTGAGCGTTTGGCTGCTTATCCTCGCGTTGTGGTGGGGGAAAAACACGATAACCCTTACCATCATCAAATAGAGTTATGGTTGGTGCAACAACTGGAACAGAAACGCCCTCATGGTTCTGTATTACTGGAAATGATTAACCCAGATCAGCAAGAAAAAGTGAATAAAGTGAAAAGTTGGTTGCAGGGTGATCCGCTTGTCAGGAGTGAGCGAATTCAACAGCTACTGGCTTGGCAACAGGGGTGGCCTTGGGAATGGTATGGTGATTTGACGATGGCACTGATGAAAGCACCTTATCCATTACTGGCTGCCAATATGGATCGCAGTGAAATTAACCAGGCTTATAAAGAGCACAAAATAGGGGATAAAACATCATTAGTACCTGATGATGTTAAAAAATTGATTGAAGCGACCATCAAGAATTCTCATGGCGAAGACATAGAGGAACAGCAACTCTCCGCCATGACGAAAATCCAACAAATGCGCGACCGCCGCATGGCTGAACAACTCATCAAAGCACCGTCACCGGCCTTGCTATTTGCGGGGGGATATCATGCTGCGAAAGCCATGGGTGTGCCTCAACATGTGAAGCAGATCGCATCAAACGAAAAAATAATTGTTCTGATGATTGCAGAGCAAGGCGTTTCTTTGAACAGTGAGTATGCAGATTTTGTCTGGTTTACACCAAAAATGAGTGAAAAAGTAACCAAATAATATTAGTTATCACATGGATGTGCATAAGTAATAAATAAAAATAGTTTTCATTTATATATACAATTGATTATCATTCAGACCCATTTATTATTGACAAAATGTGCTACAAGAAATGTTAACGTACACCACGTATCAAAATGTTCACACGGGTCACGTGACAAAATCCTTACTCGCTGCGATCGCACTCCATGCCGTGATAGTTGGCTGGTTGGTTTACAAACCTGCGGATGTTGATATTGAGGAGTTTCTGCCTCCACCTGCGGTTATGGTTGAATTGTCAATGCAGACGGAAGCAATACATAAGATACAAAATCAACCCGTTGGTGTTGAGCAGATAATGTCTACCACCAGTAAGCAGCAGGAAAGCAAGGTTGATGAAGTTAACATGCCAAAACTGGATGTAAACGAGGATGCGCTTCTTTTGGTGAATAAACAGAAGAAAAAGCAGAAAGAGCGGGATGCTCCTAAAAAAACACAACCTGTTGAGCGCGCAAAAGCAAAAGAGCAAGAAAATGACAAGTCGCAAGCTAATGCGGCACCAACGACCAGTAATGCAACCGCAAGCAACGTCACTACCCGTACAGCAGCTGCTTATGAAAGTAGTTCGGATACAGTTGCTGATGCCAAGGCAGTATGGCAGGCAGAGGTTACCGGGCATTTGAATCGTTATAAAAAATACCCGCAGGACGCGAAAAGAAGAAATAGAACAGGGCGCCCTGTAGTGAAATTTACTGTTAATCAACAGGGAGTTGTCCTTGATAGTAATTTAATACGCCCTTCTGGGACTAACTCTCTCGACAGAGAAGCTAGAATGGTATTGGAAAGGGCGCAACCTTTACCTGCGCCTCCTGAGGTTATTTTAACGAATGGCAGGATTACCGTTGAACTGCCGATAGACTTTTATTTATCCCAATAAAAATACAGGATTGATGGCATGTCTGAGGATAAAAAAGCTTTTTCGACAAATATCAAAAAGTCATATATAAAAAAGACAGTACGTGAAAAAAATATAGTACGCAGTAAAAGAATGATACTTAGTTTTTTGCTGGGTGGTAGTTTGTTGAGTACGGGTCTATTAAGTACGAGCTTTGCCACTATCGCAATGGAGGAAAATATGGTTCCACCTACGGCCAAAAAACAGCCACATCAAATGGAAATGCACGGAGATTCCCGCGTCGATAATTATTATTGGATGCGTGATGATAATCGTCAGGACGAAAACGTCATCAATTACCTGAAAGCTGAAAATCAGTACACCGAGCAGATGCTTGAATCAGGCAAAGAACTGCGTGAAACTCTGTATAAAGAAATGACTGATAGAATGAATAAAGAAGATCAGTCTGTTCCTTATACTTATAATGGTTATATTTATCGTACTGTCTATGAGGCAGGAAAAGATTTTCCTATCTACCAACGGAAACCTGTCGATAATTCGACAGACTGGTTGGTCATGGTTGACGGTAACGAGCGGGCAAAGGGCCATAAGTTTTATCAAATCGGCGGATTTACCGTTTCGTTAGATAATAAACGCATCGCGATAGCGGAAGACACGCAGGGGCGCCGCAACTACCACATCTCATTTAAAAATTTTGCTGACACTGATTGGCAGAATAGTGTGATCGAAAACACCTCTGGCAACATTTTGTGGGCTAACGATGGCAAAACCCTGTTTTACGTGCGCAGGGATCCACAAACTTTATTGCCTTATCAATTGTTCCGCCATCAATACGGCACCGATACCAAACAGGATAAAAAAGTTTATCAAGAAGAAGATGATCGTTTTTATTTGTCGATCGGGATAAGTACTTCGCATGATTATATCTTAGTGTCGAGCACCAGTTATTCTAGCGGGGAATATCGGCTGATTGATGCGAATAATCCACAAGCGGAACCACAGGTTTTCTCTGCCCGTCAGGCGGGGCGCGAATACGACCTCGATCATTTCCGTGGTCAGTTCTATATCCGTTCTAACCATGAAAGCCCACTGTTTGGTTTATACCGCACAGCGACTATCAATAAATCATGGGAAACAGTGATTGCACCGCAGGAAAATACCGATCTGGAAGACTTCGTGCTATTCAATAATTGGCTGGTTGTAGAAGAACGTACGAAAGGGCTATCGTCAATTCGCCAAATTGACTGGAAAACCAAACAAGAAAAGCGCGTCCAATTTGATGATCCTGCTTATATGGCGTCATTGAGCTATAACCCAGAGCCGGATACCAATTTATTGCGCTATAGCTATTCCTCCCTGACAACACCAAGTTCAGTATTCCAGTGGAATATGCAAACAGGTGAGCGTGAATTGCTGAAACAGCAGGAAGTTAAAGGATTCAACAAAGAGAACTATGAAAGCCAGCGCATTTGGGTAACTGCCCGAGATGGGAAGGAAGTTCCGGTTTCTTTGGTATATCGCAAATCCTTATTTAAAAAAGGTGAGAACCCAATTCTGATTTATGGTTATGGTGCTTATGGCATCAGTATGGATCCCTATTTCAGTTCAGCGCTTCTGAGCTTATTAGATCGCGGTTTCGTGTACGCATTGGTACACGTCCGTGGCGGTGGGGATTTAGGCAAGAATTGGTATCTACAAGGTAAAATCGAAAACAAAATGAACAGTTTTAACGATTTTATTGATGCGACCAAAAAACTGATTGCTGATGGCTATGGTAACAGCAAGCGTGTTTATGCGGAAGGTGGCAGCGCGGGCGGTTTATTAATGGGCGCTGTGATTAATCAGGCTCCAGAATTATATCGTGGCGTAATCGCGAAAGTCCCATTTGTGGATGCATTAACCACAATGCTTGATTCCTCCATTCCATTGACAACGGGGGAATATGAAGAGTGGGGCAATCCAAATAATAAAGAAGATTATTACCGCATTAAATCCTATAGCCCTTATGACAATATCGAACATAAGCGTTATCCGCATTTGCTGGTGACGACAGGCTTGCATGATTCTCAAGTTCAATATTGGGAACCAGCAAAATGGGTAGCAAAATTAAGAGAAATGAAACAAGGCGATAGTCTCTTATTATTGGAGACAAATATGGATACAGGTCACGGTGGAAAACCAGGGCGCTTTAATCGTATTAACGATATCGCTTTTGATTATAGTTTCTTATTAATGTTGGATGACGCGAAAACTTATTTCCCAGAATTAAAAGACGAATAAAAATCATTATTTAATAATCCATAACACTGGTAAAAATTATCAGTGTTATGGATGCTTTACACACAAATTTGCGAAGCAATGTGAACAACAATAAATATTAGATCTATTTAGGGTAAGGTTAATGAAAATTGTAGCTAGAATAGCTGGAGTCAGCGCTGTGCTGATGGGCCTCCAGGGAATCGCTTATGCTGAAAATACGGACGACAATAAAAAAGAAAAAGTCGTGCGGTTCAGCAGCTTGAAAGTTTCAGGTGCGCAGGATAATAAAAATTCTCCACAGATTGAGGCAATGGAAAAACCGGGTTCTTATAGCTCTGTGGGTGAAGATAATAAGTTAGAGTCCATGGATAGCGTATTGCGCAGTTTGCCGGGAACGTATACACAAATGGATGCCAGTCAGGGGCAAGGGGTTGTCAGTGTCAATATTCGTGGCTTGAGTGGTTTTGGTCGCGTCAATATGATGGTTGACGGTATTAGCCAAAGCTTTTATGGTTCGGCAACGAGTGAGGTTTCGCACGGAACACAGCCTTATAGCCAGTTTGGGGCATTAGTTGATCCAAACTTTATTGTTCGTGTTGATATTGCTCGTGGTCAAGCTGATGATTCAGATTCTGTCAATGCCTTGGTTGGAAGTGCTAATTTCCGCACCATTGGTGTTGATGATGTGGTATTCGAAGGCAATAGCCTAGGTGTTCGTACTAAATGGACATATGGTAATAATGGCATTGGCCGAAGTGGTATGATGGCTGTTGCAGGAAAAACACAAGCATTCAGTCCAGAAGGTTCTTTAGGAGCTATCTTTGCTGTTAGCGGGCATAATATTGAAGCTCACTATAGAAATGCTGAAGGTATAAGCAGTGAGGAATTTGGTACAAGCGAAACATTCAAACAAAAGCCAAATTCTCAATTAATGAAAATAAATATTAAACCCAATGATTTCCATGACTTAGAATTAAGTAGCCGTTTTTATCATAATAAATTCAATAAGCGCCATATTGATAATTATGATTATTATTTGAAATATAACTACACTCCATTTACTGAACTGGTCGATGCTAAAATAATGCTAAGTACCAGTAATGGAAGGCAAAAATATCTTCCTAGGACGATGGGTGTATTAGGGGAAAGCGAATCAAATGGAAAATCAAATTCTATTGATATAAAAAATACCAGTCGGTTCAATTATGGAAATACTGATTTTTCGTTCACTCTAGGTAGTAAGTGGATGCATACAGAGTATCGGAAAAGTATAGATGTAAGTACTGGTGATATAATTAGAGATAAACAGATTGCAGAAAATAATATGTTTTCTCCAAGTGGTAAACAAGATATTGGCAGCATTTATAGTAAATTGAAGATTGAACGTGATATTTACACCGCTGATTTAGGATTAAACTATCTGAATTACAGTGTGAAAGGGAAAAAACCAGCTTGTGAAGATCGAGTGGAGTGTTTTCCTCAGGGCGAGGCTCAGTTAAATCTTAAAGAAAATGGGTTCAATCCAAACATCTTATTGTCAGCAGAAATTATCCCTGAGTTTCAACCTTTTGCAAGCTATTCGCATTCAATGAGAGCTCCCAATGCTCAGGAAATTTTCACCACCATGGATGGCGGTGCTTCTATTAATCCTTTCTTGAAAGGTGAAAATGCGGATACTTATCAAATTGGTTTTAATAGTTATCGTCCGAACTTAATTGTAGATGGTGATACATTTCGTCTAAAAGCAGCGTTCTTCCATACTAAAATTAAAAATTATATTAGTAGTGAACCGTATATGCTTTGCCTTAACAGGAAATTATGCATACTAGATGGAAATTTAACCAACGAAGAAGAAAAATCACTCAATGAAAATGTTGCAGGTTCTCTTCATACCAATAGTTTGACACCAGTGACTATGAAAGGTTATGAAATCTCTGCTAATTATGATGTAGGTATGTTTTATAGTTCATTAGCATATAGCCAACAAAAAACTCAGCAACCAACATCAATAACGACACACATGTTCGGCGGAAGCCCTGCATCCCAATTACCAGAGAGTTATTTGACATTGGATACAGGTGTTCGCATTTTAGATGAAAAAATTAGATTAGGGGCTATTGTAAAATATACAGGAAAATCTTATCACATGAACCCTGCTGGCGATGTGGATGAAAACAAGAGAGTAAAAATGGATGAATCAGACAAGGTTCCTACAATTATTGATTTGTATAGTGACTATCAAATCAATAAAAATGTATTCCTAAAATTTTCAATACAAAATCTGACTAATCGAAATTACTCTGAAGCGCTTAATAGAATGAATTCGTCACCTCTTATGCAAGAACAAGAGTCTAAAACACAAACAGCACGCGGCAGAACCTACGTTATGGGCGCTGAGATTCGTTTCTAATAGAATAAAAATATTCAAAAATAGCGGTAATCATTTACCGCTATTTTTATAATGTTATTGAGTCATTTTACTTTCAAAATAAAGATTAATAGCTGTTGCAATCGAACTTATCATTAGTCTAATTTCTCGAGTATTATCATAAGAAATAATTCCAAACTTATTCAAGGCACTAGCGATATTTTTTAATGTATTGGATATAGCATTTACTATATCCTCCAGAAATTTCCAAAAATCATCAGTTAATAACATGCTGTTTCTTGACTTTATTATTCCATTCATAATCTACTCGCAATTTTATTTTTAGAGAATATAAATCCATCATATGGCATATGGTGAAATAGGCATCTGTTTAAAAAATATTTTAGTTAAATTTTCAAACCACATGATGTTATCAGCATATTTTTATGTGACGAGACCCTAAAAACTTAAACAGTTCGTGGTGAATTCATATATGATGGATGTAGAGATTCGTTTTTAATAGGATAAAAATCACTACAAAATAGCGGCAATATCTTACCGCTATTTTTACCAAGTTTAATACATAAAAATATATTTTTATGTATTTTAAATCTATTTTGTTATTTTACTTTCTAAATAGCTCTTAATAGCTCCGGCTATAGCGGATAATAATGAATTAGCTGGATACCTAAAGCCTTCAGAAAGATATCCTTTTCTAATTAATAGATTAATAATTTTTGTTATTTTATCGAATATGATATCTACTATTATTTCCATGGTTGTCCAAAAATTATTAGGTAGTAATAGATTGCTTTCTGATTTTGTTGTTTCGTTCATAATTTTCTCGCAATTTAATTTTGGGTAAATTCAGATGAGTTAATTGTATGTTTGATGGTAAGAAATACTCTATTATTTTAAATAACAATCTAGAGTGATTAATGATTTGTTTTTTGTTTTGTACACATTTTATTTCAAGGCATATTCACTATCTCCCCGCGTAGCGGGGGAGATAATGAATTATTTTTTATTCCAAGCACAAATTGAAATTTAAAGAATGTATAGAATGATTACTATAGAAAAATAGTATCAGTATTGAGTTTTTTTAGTCTGTGCTTTTGCTAAAGTCTAGTTGTTGACATAAATTAATTAAAATATCTGCAACAGCTACGCCGGTTCCTATACCAAAATGTACCCACCCTGCAATAACAAGTGTACTTTTTGCTGTGTTTTTATCGAAATCTTTTACTGCTGCTGTAACTCCATTATTCATTGTTTGGACTCCAGAAAATATTTTCCTCAACGATGTCCAGAATTCTTCGGGATACTTTTCTTTTTTAGGTTCTTGTGCTAATTTACTCATGTTTTTCTCTCTATTTATAATAAATTTCATGATTTATAAAATCATAGTCTGTTAATTGAATGTTTTTATTATTTCTCTTGCTTTTTAATGGCAGAGCTAATTCCATCGAAGCCTTCTTTGAGTATGGAGTTTATAGTTTTTTCTAAATCCTCGTCTATTACTCCACCATATCTTAATGCATTTACTATATTTGAGGAAACTTCTGACAGCCCAGAATTGATGTTATCTAGGTCCATCCAAAAATTTTTGGAAAGTTCTGCTATGCTTTTTTCAGCCATAATATACTCGCTATTTAATGTTGTGTGATGTCATTATATAATTCCATGAGAAATTATAATTCAAAATATCAATTGATGATCATTGGTAGCTATAAATAAAATCAGGAGTGTTTTTTTGTTCTATTAATTTAAATTATTTATTCTGATGTTCGTAATTGAATTGGTATTATAATAAGGCGTGTGCTGTGTGCTTAAATAATAAAAATTAATTACATAAAAAACCTCACAAATAATCAGAAAAAGGTTTCTTTGCCAGAAATTCTTTATTAATAGTAAGTCAACATCCTTACTATCAAGTCTAGAATAAAATCATCATTCATCAACCAATAAAATGAAAAAAATTGGAAGAAAAGTATAAGGCTTAACTTAACCTTTTTATTTTAAACTAAATAAAATATCTACTGAAGGTGATTGATAACAAGGTTGGCTCTGTTAATAATTTCACTCACAGCTAGATACCTAATCCTTTATTCGAATAATGAATAAGAATTTGATCGACAATTAATTAAGAAAACGTTACCTGTGACTGGAGTTGCCAATACCATATCGCTTGACTGCTAAAATATAAATTAGCCTACTGAAAAACAATGTAGAAAAGGAAATCTAGGAGCATGTGAGAAGGCTCTCAGTGCCAGAACTAAAAGTGCTTTTTGGGGTGAAATCAAACTCCCTTCACTGAAAGTGAAATTTTTACGAGTGCATGAACTTATTAGAATTGAACAGATATTGGCGAATAAAACTAATTAACGGGCACTGTTCACACAATGAAAAAAATTATTTATGAGTAAAATAGTGCTTGTCATTAGAATAACTTACTTCATTAAGATAATGGCAATGTTAATTTCGACTACCTATTCAGGATATTACGCTCATGTCAGATAAGTTAATAGATACGTGGATTGAATTTCATAATGCAACAGATCAAGACCAAAAAACGCAACTCTTTATTGAATTTTTTAATCTATTCCACTCATCCGATTTTTGGCTTGCCACTTCCGTTGCAGACAACAGTGATGACTATACCTTTTCGATAAAGGAAGATCCTGAATTCCATTTCAGGCCGTATATCATTGCTTATCTCTCTGAAGAAAATCCTGCGTCATGGAATGGTGCTGAATCTACGGGCAATAATCCTGAAAATTTTCATCAGTTCCGTGCTGAACATTTGTACTATCTTGTTGGCGAATTCCAATGTGACCTTGTGATTTATAATGGTCATAATTATGTCATCTTCGATCAAAACACACTGACAAATATAAAGAATTCAGCGCAAGGTGAAAACGAACCCTATATTCCTGAAAATTCTCAGCCTCTTACCACTTCTGATTGGGGCATGATATTAGGCGCACCTTATGCCTGTTTTGATGGATGGAGCTGCAATGATTATTCTCAAGCAGAAGATGATGGAGGCTTAGCATCAGCCTGGGGTATTGAAAACCGCGATGATCTGGTTTACCAGCTATTTACTCTGCTGGTGAGGGGACATGCTGTCGATTACTACAATATGCGAGATGAACTGAATAAATTATCAAAACCGGAATTCGATGAAATCCTGGCGGGTATTCAGAAGAGTGATATGAGTGAATCCGATAAACAAGAAACTCTTTGGCGTTATACCATGATGTATAACAATGAGAACGATATTCAGCATATCCAATATTTAGCGTGGGATTATGTCCGTTTCAGCATGTTGTGTCTGAATGGCTGCAAATTGCAATACATCTCAGAGCAGGAAGCGAAAAACTGGACGCTCATGCTCGCCCCATTGCTACGGATGGTTTATAGCGGCTGGGATAACCTCTGGTATCACTTTGCGCTTACACGCTGGTTTTGGGCATCAACGGATGGGGATTGGGCTGAGTGTCAGCCTGAATATGTCAATATTATCCGTGCATTGCTGAATGACGAAAATAGTCCAACCAGCGCTATCGATTGGAATAGCGATTTGCCTCCCATCGAAACCCATTCATTTGCCCAAGCGCTGACTGAAGTGTTGGCAAAACAAAATCCCGATATTGATTTTAATGAAGTACATGAAGCCATTAGGTCACAAGTTAGAGCTGATGAATCATAAGGTATAAAAAATGTGCTCAAGTTGTAAGATTTGAGCACTTTAATATTGATAACGGATTAATTTAATTTTTTCTTACGGTTTTTCTTCACCTGAGTCACCTGACTCTCAACCCAGCCATCTTGCAACCGTGTTTTCAGCGTATCCCCAGTTTTCACCTGTTTAACTTGTTTTAACAATGTTCCATCAGGCGCTTCACTGATACTGTAACCACGACTCAACGTTGCCAGCGGGCTGACTGCTTCCATCCGTGAACAGGCCACAGCAAATTTCTCCCGGTAACGGCCTAATTGCCGTTCAACAGCTTGTTTCAATCGAAAATCAAGTTGTTGGATGGACTGATTGTGGTGGCGGATTTTTCGCTCCGGGTGCGTTTGCACTAGGCGCTGGCTAATTCTCTCATGTGAATTAGCATGCTGTTTTAGGCAACGTGAAAAGGCATCAATCAGTTTTTGGCGTAATCCAGCCAAATGGTTTTGCTGGCGTGCCAATTGCAAATCAGGGCGTTGCTGTCTGAGTCTATGCTGCAATACATTGAACTCACGCTGTTTCTGGGCGAAGAAATAATCCATCGCCATTTCGAACCGTTGCTGCAGAGATTGTACTTGTCTCAATAATTCGATTTGATTACGGCTAACCAGTTCTGCTGCCGCAGAAGGCGTTGGGGCACGTAAATCAGCGACAAAATCCGCAATGGTGACATCCGTTTCATGCCCGACAGCACTGACAACAGGAATATGACTTTGGAATATTGCCCGTGCAACGCGTTCGTCATTGAAGCACCATAAGTCTTCCAGTGATCCTCCTCCACGTCCGACAATCAGGACATCACACTCTTGCCGTGCATTTGCCAGCTCAATTGCCCGGATAATCTGCAATGGCGCTTCGGCACCCTGAACTGCGGTGGGGTAAATGATAATGGGCAGGGAAGGATCACGGCGCTTCAAAATATTGAGAATATCGTGCAAGGCAGCGCCACTGGCGGAAGTGATGACACCAAGCCGTTTTGCAGGCGAGAGCAGTGGTTTTTTATGAATTTGATCAAACAAACCTTCAGCAGTGAGTTTTTGTTTCAATACTTCAAATTGTTGTTGCAACAACCCATCACCGGCAGGTTGAATGCTTTCCACGATTAACTGGTAGTCACCGCGAGGCTCATACAGGGTAATTTGTGCCCGAACCAATACCTGTTGACCATTTTGCGGTCGAAATGTTGCCTTTAGATTTTGGCCACGAAACATGGCAGCACGAATTTGTGCCCGTTCATCTTTTAAGGTGAAATACCAATGTCCTGATGATGGCTGAGAAAAATTGGACATTTCGGCAGAAAGCCAAATCCTGCCCATTTCCAGCTCCAATAGCTGGCGAACCGTCTGATTAAGGCGGCTAACAGAAAAAATTCCGGTATTGGTAGGTAGTGACATGTGAGCTAGATCAAATTTTAAAACAAGGACTTAATTAACCGATATTAATCTTCCTGTATGACTAATCAAGAATTTTTTTTAAAAAATGCTGGAGGCAACCGATTTCGGCCTGTATAATGCCGCGGCAATATTTTATCCCTCTTATTGCCCCATTGCTTGGTGAGATATTGCCCATGTTACGTATTAAAAAAGAAGCATTAACATTTGATGATGTTCTGTTGGTTCCTGCCCATTCTACAGTCCTGCCTAACACAGCGGATCTGTCTACTCAATTAACTTCTACTATTCGTCTGAACGTTCCTATGCTTTCAGCAGCCATGGATACCGTGACGGAATCTTCACTGGCAATCGCACTGGCTCAGGAAGGGGGCATTGGCTTCATTCATAAGAATATGTCAATCGAACGTCAGGCTGAAGAAGTCAGCCGCGTGAAGAAACACGAAAGCGGTGTTGTCACTGATCCTGTCACTGTAACACCACAAACGACTCTGCGTGAAGTTCATGAACTGACTGAACGTAATGGTTTTGCTGGTTATCCGGTTGTAACAGAAGCGAATGAACTGGTTGGCATTATTACCGGTCGTGATGTGCGTTTCGTTACCGATCTGGATCAGCCAGTGACTGCGGTGATGACACCGAAAGAGCGCCTGGTGACAGTAAAAGAAGGCGAAGCCCGTGAAGTTGTCTTGCAGAAAATGCACGAACAACGTGTCGAAAAGGCGCTGGTTGTTGATGATAACTTCCACCTGCTTGGCATGATTACGGTAAAAGATTTCCAGAAAGCAGAGCGTAAACCAAACGCGTGTAAAGATGAACAGGGTCGTCTGCGTGTTGGTGCTGCGGTTGGTGCAGGCGCTGGCAACGAAGAACGAGTTGATGCGCTGGTCGCTGCGGGTGTGGACGTGTTGTTGATCGACTCTTCCCACGGTCATTCTGAAGGTGTTTTGCAACGCATTCGTGAAACCCGCGCTAAATATCCTAATCTGCAAATCATCGGTGGTAACGTCGCAACTGGCGAAGGTGCCAAAGCGCTGGTCGCCGCAGGTGTGAACGCAGTGAAAGTGGGCATTGGTCCTGGTTCCATTTGTACAACCCGTATTGTAACGGGTGTAGGGGTTCCTCAAATCACGGCTATCGCAGATGCGGTTGAAGCGCTGGAAGGCACTGGCATTCCTGTTATTGCTGATGGCGGCATCCGTTTCTCCGGTGACATAGCCAAAGCGATCGCGGCGGGCGCGGCATGTGTCATGGTCGGTTCAATGCTGGCGGGCACCGAAGAATCTCCGGGAGAAATCGAACTGTATCAAGGCCGTTCGTTCAAATCTTACCGTGGAATGGGCTCTCTGGGCGCGATGTCCAAAGGCTCTTCTGACCGTTACTTCCAGACTGACAATGCTGCTGACAAGCTGGTTCCTGAAGGTATTGAAGGCCGTGTGGCTTATAAAGGCCTGCTGAAAAGCATTGTTCACCAACAGATGGGTGGCCTGCGTTCCTGCATGGGCCTGACTGGTTGTGCAACCATTGACGAACTGAGAACTAAAGCAGAATTTGTTCGTATCAGTGGTGCTGGTATTCAGGAAAGCCACGTTCATGACGTGACTATTACCAAAGAATCACCAAACTACCGTTTAGGTCTGTAATTTATCTAGAGTGGCCCGTAATCGGGCCACTGATTTTTTATCTTTCAATTGCCACTTGTTTTGGGAATTCACCTCAAATGACAACTAATATCCATAAACATCGCATTCTGATCCTTGATTTTGGCTCGCAATATACACAGCTTATTGCCCGCCGTATTCGTGAAATTGGTGTTTATTGTGAACTTTGGACATGGAATGTAACCGAAGAGCAAATCCGCGAATTCAATCCAAACGGAATCATCCTTTCTGGTGGCCCAGAAAGTACCACTGAAAACAATAGTCCTCGCGCTCCAGAATATGTCTTTAACGCAGGTGTACCTGTGTTGGGGGTTTGTTATGGCATGCAAACCATGTCCATGCAATTGGGCGGTCAGGTTTCCGGTTCCAACGAGCGTGAATTTGGTTATGCGCAGGTTGAAATCAAAAATGACTGTGATTTATTCCGTGATATTCAAGATGCTCTGAGCGAAGACGGCAAACCTTTGTTGGATGTATGGATGAGTCATGGCGATAAAGTTACCGCTATTCCTGATGATTTCATCACAGTTGCCAGCACCGACACTTGCCCGTTTGCCATTATGGCAAATGATGAAAAGCGTTTTTATGGTGTGCAATTCCACCCGGAAGTAACTCATACTCATCAGGGCTTGAGCATCCTGAAACGCTTTGTGTTGGATATTTGTCAGTGTGAAGCGTTGTGGACACCGGCTTCTATTATTGACGATATTGTAGAACGTCTGCGTGCGCAAATTGGCGATGATCAGGTGATTCTGGCACTGTCTGGTGGCGTGGATTCCTCTGTTACGGCATTGTTGTTGAACCGTGCTATCGGCAAGCGTCTGACCTGTGTCTTTGTAGATAACGGCTTGCTGCGTTTGAACGAGGCGGATCAGGTCATGGAGATGTTTGAAGGTAAATTTGACCTGAACATTATCCATGTTAAAGCTGAAGATCGCTTCCTGTCTGCGTTGGCCGGAATTGATGAGCCAGAAGCTAAGCGTAAAACTATTGGCCACGTCTTTATTGACGTATTTGATGAAGAAGCATCAAAACAGACTCAGATTAAATGGTTGGCACAGGGTACGATCTACCCGGATGTGATCGAATCTGCGGCATCTGCAACGGGTAACGCGCATGTCATCAAATCTCACCACAACGTAGGTGGCCTGCCAGAAGATATGAAACTGGGTCTGGTTGAACCGTTGAAAGAGCTGTTCAAAGACGAAGTTCGCCGTATCGGTCTGGAACTGGGTCTGCCTTATGACATGTTGTATCGCCATCCATTCCCAGGCCCGGGCCTTGGTGTTCGCGTATTGGGCGAAGTGAAAAAAGAATATTGTGACCTGCTGCGTCGCGCTGATGCTATCTTCATCGAAGAACTGCATAAAGCGGATCTGTATAACAAAGTCAGCCAGGCATTCACCGTATTCCTGCCGGTTCGTTCAGTGGGCGTTATGGGCGATGGCCGTAAGTATGACTGGGTTGTTTCTTTGCGTGCGGTAGAAACCATTGACTTTATGACTGCTCATTGGGCGCATCTGCCATATGATTTCTTGGGTCGTGTATCAAACAGGATCATTAATGAAGTCGCTGGTATTTCGCGGGTAGTCTATGACATAAGCGGCAAGCCACCAGCAACAATTGAATGGGAATAATCCCGTGTCCGGTATAGACCGGCATTAAAGAGCATTAAAACACCTTAAGCCCGCATAAATGCGGGCTTTTTTCATTCTTGTGTCCCGTCTTGAATAAGATTGGCACTTTCCTTTGCCTATTGAAGGGGGTGTTATGAAATCAGAAAGTAAACTCATTCAGCGTGATTAGAATCATGAGATCGGGCATTGACGCCCGATGAAATCGGCTTGATATCCAGTATATGAAGCACATTGGCACGCCTCCCATTCGGGCAGCTGCTAAATTGTTGTTGCTGACAATGATGCGCAAGAGCGAACGGACCAATGCAACGTGGAGAGAAATTAATTTAACCGAAGCGTTCTGGATAATCCCTATTTGGTGTTTTTGCCTCGGCAGGCATGAGGGCGTTTTCATTGCCGTGCGAATACTTGTCGTTTAAAGTTGCTGCTTTGTACGTGTTTCTGCTCTCAATTCATAAAGGATGGTTGTATTTTATTCTGTTGGTTAACGTACAGGCAGGTTTGCTCGCGATTTCGGTATCAACAAAAATGCCGTCGATGATATAACCAAGAGATACCGTCCGATATGTGAACAACAATCTTCGATTGTGACAAACCATGCAACGCAACTGCATCTCCCATACTTTTTAATAAAGGCTCAATCAATGATTTCGTTAAGACCAATGCAGGAAGATGAGTTTTTAAATTTTCTCGAATATTTTATTCCTGACTATGCATCCGAGATCGCCTCTAACTACCGGCTTTCCGATAATGAAGCGATTGCACAAGCGCAGCTAGAAATAGAATCGACTTACCTGACGGCATTAATACGGACGGTCACGTCTTGCTGTGCATAGTCGATCCGACTGAAAGCTCTGAAAAAGTTATCGGGTACTTATGGTACGAGCAGGATCCGGAGATGCACATTGCATTCATTAGCGATTTTTACATCTTTTCTGCATATCAGGGGCAAGGTCTTGGTAAACGGGCTTTAGAGGTTCTTGAAAACGAGCTAAAAGGCAAAGGTTTTCAACAAATAAAGCTGAGAGTGGCTGACAATAATAAACGAGCCAGACATGTTTATGAAGTCATGGGCTTTCAAGTTACCGGAATCAATATGAGTAAACCGCTCATTTCTCGGTAAACTTAGGGTGTCATTCAGTTCGAATACTAAAATATAGATATGAAATTTTAGGGGGCCTAGATAGCCGATGCAATCTAGGAAATCCCATTTTAAAGTTTGTAACTTATTGATTTAATGTTTTTTTTACGATGGGTAATTATTTTTATTAATTTTTCACATTAGCCATGAAAAGTATTTTTATTTGATTTGTTAGATGAGCATAATATTTCACGATCATGGGCTAAGTAGGGGAAGATCTTCATATGTATATAGTTATTATCTTATCAACAGCATTGATAAGGATAGTTTGCCAATATTTTTTTAGATTTTAATGTACTAGATCGGTTTGTTGCCCAAGCGATAATAATTAAAGAGGCTTTCGCCCCTTTAATTATTACTTCAATCCAGTTAGCACCAATGTTATCATCATAATTATTACTGTTATTATTAATACTTTTTTTACTATTTCACCATTTGTTTTGATTGCGTGGATACTACCTATATGATTGCCTAATAAGCTCGCAATTATCATTGGAATACCTATAACAAATGCCATATTCCCAGATATTGCAAATGCAATAAATGCACCTATGTTTGAGGAGAAGTTAAAGATTTTTGAAGTGGCAGATGCTTTAAGTAAATCTAAATTGTTAATTAAATAAAGGCATATTATAAAAATACTACCCGTTCCCGGTCCAAAAAATCCATCATAAAAACCCACAATAAAACAAGTCATAAAAACGATAAAGACAGATTTTTTAACTTGAGATTTAATTTCGTTTTTTGAAGATAGTTTTCCTTTAAAAAAGGCAGCTAACAAACCTAACGGAAGCATTCCTATTATTATATAAGTAATAATGTGGCTTGGGAGATAAATTACAGCTCTGGCTCCTATATATGCGCCTAAAAGAGAAGATATTATCCCTGCGGGAATAATGCTCCATATAATGGATTTATTTTTCAGGAAATTTTTAATTGCAGCTATTGTACCAACAGTACTGACTAGTTTTTCTTGCCCCAAAGCAAGATGTGGAGGAAGTCCTACTAGCATAAATGATGGTATTAATATGAGCCCTGCACCACCTGCAATGGAATCGATATACCCCGCCACAAATGAAGCAATTACTAAAATAAATATCCCCAAATAGAGATACTCAGAAATTAAACTATTTTCAATAAACATTTATTATCCTATAACTTTCAAATGATGATTGCATTTTTCACTAAGAAAGAATGACTTTTCTGGTTTGTTGTAAAGAGAGAATAGTCTTAATAACCATCTATCATTACCATCAAAACGAGGTTGAAATGCATTTCTTGTATGAAATATTCTTTGGTTATTAAATATGATAACCTGCCCTGGATTTAATGATAAGTTAATCCATTTTTGTTTATCCATTGAAGATATTCTTAATTTATCCAGTGCTTCTTTATTTTCTTTCCTTTCTGAAAAAACATTATGATAATCAAATCTAGAATAATATTTACCGTTATATTCATTTATTAATGGTAAATTATTTACTATCTGCGAGTTGCCTTCAAATGAATCAGGCCTTTTCACTGTATAATTATCTTCTTTTAAGAAATTTATATCCTTTTGTGATAGATCTGTTAGGACATCATCAAGTTTTATAATGCTTGTGAAAACATTGTCTTCTTTTTTAAGACATAATAATGATAAGGTTTCTGGGCATGGTGTGTTCTTAATAGAATCACCTTTTATCATTAGATCTGGATTATCGACATGTGGGAAAAAATCATGAAAATAGCCATGTGAGCTAACTTGATTTTTTGCACTTTTTTGGGGACAACGTTTCTTATTAGTCTTCCATTATTTTCTCCTTGATAAACAACGGGATACAAACCAATTTCAATATTGAGTTTAATAAGAGAAAGGATTGATTTTTTAATTTCCTCTTCTTCGATATATCCTGTTTTTGTTGGTGTTTCAGGTAAAAATTCATCAACCTCGATATCACCAATAAAATAATCATATTCATTCAATTTATTTTTGTTCATTGAGCATGAGATAGAGTTATTTTTATTTTCCAGTTGATCTATTGATAAACTATATAGTTCATTGTTATCCATTCGCAGTTACCTTTATCACTATCATTAAATATGTTCATAATAAAAAATTAACATTGCAATAATAACTGTACCACCATTTAACTTTCATTAAAATGTTTTTACAATTAAATTTATTTAATGAAAATGCCATGGTAAAATTAATTGAATAACTCATTAAAAACAATCAGTTATTAAATGATTTGTTTATTTTGTGTTGGTGTTTTTTATTTTTATTCAAAATACATAAAAATAAATCATTATATTTGTGAATGTATTTGATTGTAAATCATGCTTCATATGTTCATAAATAATTTCACAAAATTACAGGAAAATGGAAAAATATTACGGCTGAAAGAAAGGACATGCAGTAAGTGCTTTGAGGAGTTTTTGTATTTTTAGACGTGGCAGGAAGATCATATTTTGGGATGATAATATTTTTTATGCTCAAGGAAAAATTAATAGAATGAATAATGAAAAGCAATTTAGGCAATATAATATATAGGCTCGAATGACTGCTTCATAATAGATAATTGATGAATTGTTTGCCGTACACATGTTAGGGCTTTCAGTTCATGGATAGTTAGGCTGTGTCCCTTACTTATTTAACCTCCTGTAAAAAAGCCGAATGTAGCCTAATTTCGCCATCGATAAATAATTTTATGCTGTTTTTTCATAACGGGTGGCAATACGTCGATTGCCTTTAAGAAAACAGAAGCAGCGTTCCACAACGTTGCGGTCACGATAAGCCTGTTTATCAAATTGCGCCCGGTCATTTAAGTTGCCTTTTTCATGGTTTTTATAAGGAATGACGCGTCTAATTCCCAATTTACGCAGATAACTGCGGAGTTTCGTTTCCCACTCGAATATCGAATAGCCCTTATTTACCAATATCGCTTTGCCACGCCGTTTCATGAAACCATTTTTGCGTTGTATACCCACACCATCAAGCAAAGGGATAGTAGATTGGCTTTCATGAGCCTGTCCAGCCGTCAACATGATGTTGAGGAGGGGCCAGTAGCCAAGTGGATTTTGGTGTCATAATCACCGCGTGAGCGACTCAGCGCATGGTCGCCAGCGATATCAGGGTGTTTTTTTCGCGCCAACTACATCTTTATTGGCGTGAATATTGCTGCTATCCAGACAAATTTCAGACCAGTCAATTAAGCCTTTTTCATCGAGAATGGATAATAATCGATCAAAGACTTTGTTGATAATTCCTGATTTTAACCAGCGGTTGAACTGATTATAAACCGTTTTCCAGGGGCTATAATGTTAAGGTAAATCGCGCCATGGAGCCCCTGAACAGAGAACCCCAAATATCCCGTCCATCACACGTCGGTGTTCAACATGGGGACGTCTTGCATGCTCTGAATACATGGGTGATAAATACGATTCTATCAATATCCATACATCCATACGTCATCAAGAATATCATAACGAGCCATTATCTTTTTTCAATGATGAACCTAATTGGATGATAATGCTATCAATTTATATTAAGGGACAACCTAGCATATCTTAATGAGATGCTTTTGTGCCAATGATTTTGTTTCTATATTTATTATTGTTGATGGTTTTCGAGATATTTTTATAACATCCAGAATGTTAAAGTATTTAATTGAATCGGGTGGGAATAGCTTTTCATTGACTCGCTTAGCAGTAGCTTCATCAACAAATTCAACATTACAATTAAGTCCTTGATAAGCATGTAAAATGTTATTAAAATCATTTGTTTCATCCGTTTTTTCAAGAGTTCCCACATAGTATATGCAACCAGTAGAGGCTAGCATGCTCATTACATTTTCAACTGCTCTTTTATCTATTAATAAAAGGTTCTCGAAATAAATTTTATTAAATTTACCCTTTTTTGTGATAAGTTCTAGGCGGGAAATTGAGACTTTTCTCATATCAAATAGATAGTGCGGTTCTATATTTGCATCGATATCAATTGTTATATATTCATCCTTGCTATGATTGTGCGGGAATATACCACTTTGGTCTAATTTTTTAGTAATATTATCCATGTCTGTCATCCCATATTTTTTGCCACAGCCGATAATCAAATTACGGCGATTAATTTTCTCTGCTAAATGACGGCGATTGATTTTCATTGTTGCAATCTCCAAATGGTGTTAGGAAAAAAATAATATTTGTTGACTTTCTTCAATAAATCAAACACCGAACTTATGAAATTTTACTTTGTTTATTGATTGTTTAGGGATTTTGATTTTTAATGGATCCCAACCAACTTTTTTTAAGTTGAAATGATTAAGGAACAAGAATTTTTTACTGATATTATCCTTTGAAATAGTCTGCAACCATTCCTATGTTTGGAGTGGTTTGCAGACAATTTCAAGAAGAAGAAGGCGTTTTTTTGATTTTTTAAATAAAATCTCAGTGATAATAAAAAATGAAACTAATTTAGAAACTAACTGATCAATCAGGATCATATTTAGTTATTATTTTCGTCCCGTAAGTTTCTTGAGTGAAAAATAACTTTGTTTCTCCACCTGCAAAAAATTGAGTCACAATAAGCCTTCTTTCATTTTCCCAATTGAAATTAACACTTATGCATTCAATCTCACACTTGAATTCTAGATTTTTATTTTCAATTATTTTTTCTGGCAACGTTTCATTGTTAATATTAAATTTTTCTCTATATTTTAAGTAGGAATTTACGATATTCATTCCTCTAAAAAAGCATCCTGTCATAGATTCATATCCCAGAAGTTCTTCTGGCTGGATTTCTATATTTTTGCATAAAGTATCACCATGCTCCATATTATTATAGTTATCTTTCACTAAGGCATTAAAGGATCTCATAGTCATATTTTGAGCTTCTGAATTGGATTTAAATACATCTTGCTCACTGCGCTCATCTGGTAAAGCAAAATAAAAAATTGCTCTATCATTATTGATGAACATAATTGTATCATCAATAATGTTAAACTCTGAAAACTCAGATTCACATGAGTCGTCATTATCTAACGTGAGCACTGTATAGGTAGTACTATCTATATTTATAGAGTATTTGGCTAAGAAATGACGATAAAAATCAACTGTTTTATCACTCATCCAAATCTCTATTGGCGTTTTCTTTTTAGCAATGTATTTATATTTGCATGCATTTGTAATGTTTACATACCCATCAGTAAAGAAAATATTTTTCCCTAAAAATGTTTTCTTTACTTTTTCTAATTCGGAAGAAGAATTGTAATCTGTTATTACATTTGAGAAGTAGGGGCCTTTCCATGTAATATACCTAAATTCATGTTCCAAATTCACTTCATGCGCAAAAGATTTAAAGAAGCTTAATAATAACGAGAGTGTAATAAATACTGTGATTTTATACATTGCTTTTCCTTGAAAAATTGATTTTTATTCTAATAGCAAAACTAATTATTTTATACTTACTCAATGGCATAAATTTGGAAATATTACTTAATTTATCCTCAATTTCTTAATTTTATTATTTTTAATAATTTTTACTTAAACTTAAAAGTTTTAGTGCTTCATTTTCAAATTTACTTCTGTTCACTTTTTATCCCCAAAAATACATAGCTTTATAATTTATTTGTCTTTTTCTCATATTTTATCGGATTATGCTATTTTTCTTTAATTCCTTGGAATTACCAAATAACTGATGAGATTAAAATTTCAACGTACCAACTTTTAACCTCTTGTTGTTCATTTTGATACTTTTTCATCCCTAGAATCCTCTGCCAAAAGCTCGTCTATAATTTATTCACCTTCAACGTTAAACAAGGAAAACCTGATGACTATGTTGAAACAGAGGCAACTTATGATTATTCGTGCACTGAATGATCAAAATCACCAGATGCAACCTATTAGTGAAGAAAAATTTCGGTTCCTTGGGGGCACGTTTGGGCGGGATCAATTGGCTGATGACATTAATTATTTAATAAAAATAGGATTAGTTAACCATGATGCCATGTATTTTGATATTGATGGCGGTTATAGCTTTAATCTGGATGCGATGGTGCTTACTGCCGCGGGGGCTGATTATGTCAATATGGATGAAATCGGTCATGAAACTGGTGCTATAACCATTAAAATTCATAAGGATAGGCTTGAGCAATTTGGAACGGTAATTAATGAAACCAATTTGTCAGATACTGAAAAGAAAAAAATCTTACAATTGATAAATGAACAAGGCATTGAATCAATTGTCGGTCAATGTGTTGATACTGTATTTTCCAATGCCAAATTAGCGGCTCCGGTTTTGTCTGAAGTGGCTAAAAAAGTATTGTAGTGTTGAACAATCTTGCTCAAAGCATGCGTTATGCTTGGATACGATTTTTAAGGCAAGCGATACCGAGGTGAAAAATGTCTTCTGTCTACGTCTAGTTTTGTTAGCGTCGATAGTATGCCAGAGTATTGCTTGCTGTTTCTATAGGCTGGGTATTGTTACATAGTGTGATTCTTTTCACGCTTTGCATTCGAATGGCACAAAACTAAGAAATATTCCTAGATCAATTAAGAACCAGGCTCAAGCCAATCCTCTCTCTATTTCCTACACTGCCTAGTAATAAAAATACTTACGAATACTTTCGCTATCTTGCGATCTGCCTTTTTTATTTTTCACCTGCTTCAAAAGGCCTGTCTTCTCGTGATTATCTAAGGATTTCACATGTTTAAAATTCTAGAACAAATTCGTAAACCTACGCTGGATCTTCCAGTGGAAGTACGTCGGAAAATGTGGTTCAAACCTTTTATCCAGTCGTATCTGGTCGTTTTTATTGGCTATATGGCAATGTATCTGGTGCGTAAAAACTTCAACATAGCCCAGAACGATATGATCTCGACTTATGGTTTGTCGATGACTCAGTTGGGGTTAATTGGGTTGGGTTTTTCTATCACTTACGGAATTGGTAAAACCGTTGTTGCCTATTATGCAGATGGCAGAAATACCAAGCAATTCCTGCCATTTATGCTGATTTTATCCGGCATTGCCATGTTGGGTTTCAGTATGAGCATGGGGAACTCCAGTATCAGTGTATTCCTGATGGTGGCCTGTTATGCGCTGAGCGGCTTTTTCCAAAGCATCGGCGGGCCGGCCAGCTATTCCACCATTACGAAATGGACACCGCGCAATAAACGTGGCACTTACCTCGGGCTATGGAATATGTCCCATAACGTTGGTGGGGCAGGTGCGGCAGGGGTCGCTCTCTTTGGTGCGAACTATTTCTTTGATGGGCATGTGGTAGGAATGTTTATTTTTCCTTCTATTATTGCCTTGATTATCGGCTTTATTGGATTGCGTTATGGTAGCGACTCGCCTGAAAGCTATGGTTTGGGTAAAGTCGAAGAGTTGTTTAATGAACCTGTCAGTGAAGAAGATAGTGCGACAGAAGAAAATCAAATGACCAAGAAAGACATCTTTGTTGAATATGTCTTGAAAAATAAAGTCATTTGGTTACTTTGCTTTGCCAATATTTTTCTGTATATCGTGCGTATTGGTATCGACCAATGGTCAACGGTATATGCGTATCAAGAGCTGGGGCAGTCAAAAGAAACGGCGATTACTGGCTTTACGATGTTCGAAATTGGTGCACTGGTGGGAACCTTGATGTGGGGATATTTGTCAGATTTGGCAAATGGTCGCCGGGCATTGGTTGCTTGTATTTCATTGGCATTGATTATTGTCTGCCTTGAGTTCTATCAGAATGCAACCAGTGAATTCATGTACTTAGGATCTTTGTTTGTGCTTGGTTTCTTGGTTTTTGGCCCACAATTATTGATTGGTGTGGCTGCCGTTGGCTTTGTACCGAAAAAAGCGATCAGTGTCGCAGATGGTGTTAAGGGAACATTCGCTTATTTAATTGGTGATAGTTTTGCCAAGCTTGGTTTGGGCATGATTGCTGATGGCGTACCAATTTTTGGTTTGACTGGCTGGAAAGGAACGTTTGTTGCCCTTGATGTTTCAGCTTTCGTTTGTCTTATTCTGCTTGCTTTTGTTGCGATTGCAGAAGAGAGAAAGATCCGAAAACAGAAAAATGTATTAGTGAAGATTTAACAATAAACTGATGCTGTTGGGTGTTCCTCAGCAGCATCAATGAGCCGCTTCTGTCTCCATCTCCCATCTCTTGCGAAGCCCTGTCAATAAGAGTAATTTAGTCCTTTCTTCCCATTCGATAAAAATAATGATGATTAAAGTAGCATTAGTTGATGATCATGTGATCGTGCGTTCAGGATTTGCCCAACTTCTGAATTTAGAGCCGGATATTGAAGTCGTGGGGGAATTTGGTTCATGTGCTGAGGCCAGACAAGGATTGCCGGGATCTGGTGCAACTGTTTGTATTCTTGATATCTCGATGAAAGATGAAAGTGGGTTGTCACTATTGCAAGATCTTCCTTCGGGCATTACCTGCATTATGCTGAGCGTGCATGATTCCGCCACTATGGTAGAAAACGCGTTGAAAGCAGGGGCTCGTGGTTATTTGAGTAAACGTTGCAGCCCAGATGAGTTGCTTCAGGCAGTACGCACAACGGCAAACAATGGTTGTTATCTCACCCCCGATATTGTGCACAAGCTGACATCATCAAAAAACAATCCAGTATCATTGGATCATCTGACTAAACGTGAGCGGCAAGTGAGCGAAATGCTTGCCAGCGGCATGGATGTCAAAGCTGTGGCGGCTGAATTGGGCTTGAGTCATAAAACTGTACATGTTCATCGTGCCAATGCGATGAGCAAATTAGGGGTAACGAATAACGTTGGTTTGGCAAATTATTTTACTGCTGGTGAGCTTTGATGTGTTGAGAGCTGCAAGATTTGTATGCTCAGTATGAATGGAGTTGCACTCTGCCGCCAATAGCCCCCAGTCCTGCATAGCCTGCCAGCGCCCGGTGGATATTCGCACCATATTATCGGGCATGGTCAGAAAGGAATGGGGACTAAGACGTATGACCTATTTTACCTGCCACTGTGTCGAACATGTACATTGTTAGCGTGAACGGTACAACGTATTAAACCATATTATCTGGGCGAAACCGTCCGTCCCGTGGCGAAGTCAGAATAATGAAAGCCTGCGAATATATTTCCCGGCAACGAAACGCATTATTTTTGCCGAACGTTATCAAGGGCCATATCATCCGAAAGGCGATATCGTGATCGATCCCTTTATGGGGTTTCGAGACAACACTGAAAGCGGCGTTAAAATTAAATCACCGCGTTTTGGGTATTGAACTGGAAGAGGAACGGTTTAAACAGACTGAATGAGAGATAAGTGAAATATTTTCTGTCAGCAGTAAGCTTTGACTTTACAACTTAAAAGATGGGCTGCGATATAGATTCATTAGGTTTAATGGTTAATTGTAGGGCATTAAAACGTATTAATATCTACAGCACGTACTGTATTAAAATAAGAACCTAGCTTAAATATTATTAATTGGCTAATTAGAAGTAGGATGAAAAGAATCTTTTTAACGAATAATAAAGTGAGGGATTTATGCCTGACGTTAATAAGCCAGAAAATAACGATAAAAAATGAACAGGCACGAGGTTAATCTATATAGAAGAGTATGATGAAGACGAATGGGTGTCATGGTTTCCTAATCAAAAAGACATGGTGGCGTGCGATTGGGAGATATATGTCACTGATAAAAAATAAATAAATTTATTTCATTTATTTGTTAAGGCCGCTTATTGTGGCCTTTTCCAAATTTGCCGAGGGCGTTCAGTATTTTGTGTCACGATAATTTAGCCGTTTATAACGTTATCACATCATCCAGACGCCCTTCAAAGTAAATACACAGTTGAGACAGCGTCAGGTTCCAGCTTTGAATTGGCATCGTCCACTTTTCCTGGGCATTGAGAAGCCCCAGATAAAGCAGTTTGAGCAAATTGTTTTCATTCAGGAACACGCCAGTATTAATCCAACACAACCAACCACTTTAATAACCAGAAGAAATATGTATATGTCTTTTAAGTTGCAGCACGATTATTGACTGATCGGTACAATATGTATATAACATAAATATAGATTGTGTTAATTTTTGAGGAAAGTATGAGCGGGAGACCAAGAGAATTTGATGATGAAACAGTAATAGAGGCCGCGATGCAAGTTTTCTGGTCAAACGGATATGAAGGAAGCTCCGCACAGAAACTTTGTGAGAAAACAGGGCTTGGAAAGGGTAGTTTATATAATGCATATGGTAGTAAACAGAAGCTTTATGAGAAGGCTTTATTGAGATATCAGCAGCTTGGTCTGGAAATGCAATTGGAAATATTAAATGGACCAGGATCTGCAAAAGAGAGGCTACGCGCTCTTTTGTTATGGGGTATAGAAGGCGATCTCAATGATAAAGAGCGCCGTAGTTGCATGGCTCTGTTTGCGGTAATGGAAAGAGGCAGTAAAGACCCTGCTATCGGCAAAATAACTCAGGCCTATATAAAAAGACTTGAGCATGCTTTGCACAGTGTTTTTTTGTCTGGTAAAGACAGTGGCGAAATAACAAATGAACAATCGGTCTCTGAGTTAGCCAGGGCATTCTTGAGTAGCTATTACGGACTAAGAATAATAGGCCAATCAATCAGGGATCGCTCTTTCTTGCTTGACATAATGGAGGGAACCTTGGCCAAAATATAAAAAACTTAAATATTTGCCCGATTTTGTACCGATCGTTAAAGTTTTATAGGAGAAAAACGTGTTTTTTTGCCTGGTAAATATAATGGCGAAATAACAAATGAACAATCGGCCTCTGAGTTAATCAGGACATTCTTGAGTAGCTATTACGGACTAAGAATAATAGGCCAATCAATCAGGAATCGCTCTTTCTTGCTTGACATAATGGAAGGGGCTTTAGAAAAAATATTAAACATTTACCCTATTTTGTACCGATCGTTAAAATTTTATAGGAGAAAACTATGCCTCTTGTTGTGTATATCTTGGGGGTAACAATATTTTCAATAACCACATCCGAATTTATGGTTGCTGGCATGATGCCATCGCTAACAGAAGCGTTGGGGATTTCCGTGGCTCAAGTCGGCTACTTAATATCTTTATACGCGACAGGCATGGTCATAGGTGGCCCCGTATTGACGACTATTTTGCTTAAACTGAGAGTCTCAAATAAAAATGCGTTGCTTTGGTTGCTGGTTTTTTATGCTATCGCTCAATCTTGTGCCGCTTCATCTGACACCTATGAAGTAATGTCAATGGCGCGTATCGCTACAGGCGTAGCTGGTGCTGCATGTTTTGGTATGGCACTCGCTATTTGCGGAGATGTCGTTGATAGCAATTCAAGAGGTCGAGCGGCCTCAATTGTTGTCGCCGGGATGATGCTTGCCACGGTTCTTGGGGTCCCAATTGCCACCATGGTCGATCAATATATCAATTGGCGTGCCAGCTTTTGGTTAGTGGTTATTTTAACTTTGTTGAGTGCATTGCTCATAACGGCACTAGTCCCCAAAGCCAAGAAAGATGAAGAAGTCAGTCTTACAACCGAGTTGGAAGAGTTTGGAAATAAGCACCTCTGGGCAGCATATGCAACTAGCGGTCTCATAATTGGAGCCACATTTGCAGCATTTAGCTATTTTGCTCCAATACTGATTCAGGTATCTGGTTTTTCTACTTCCTCAATTCCATGGATTATCGGGGCATATGGCATTGCAAACGTCATTGGCAACTCAATTGCCGGTCGATTCGCTGATCGGCACACGATGTCAATCCTATTTTTTGGACTGATTTTTTTAGGGATCGCACTCGCTTTACTTGCATCCTGGATGACCAACCAGACTCTAACCTTAATCCTTGTTCTAGTTATTGGATTTGTCGGAATTCCTATGAATCCAGCGATGATCGCCAGGGTTATGAAGACAGCAAAACATGCAGGCCCACTCGTCAACACCGTACACACATCAATCATTAATATAGGGCTTGGCGTTGGGTCATGGCTGGGTGGTTTTGGGATTGTTGCCGGGCATGGACTCACCTCTCCGTTATGGGTTGGTGTTGGGCTGGCTGTTTTAGGACTCTTGAGCCTACTCCCATATTTCAATCGTACTAAACAGGCTCTTGTTTTCGGTGGTCAATGATATTTTCGGCAAATATCAATAACTGATTAATTTAACGTTTCAAGAAAGGTTAATATGACAGTTCACACTTCAAAAAAATTAACAGGCAAGGTTGCTTTGGTAACAGGCGGTTCCAGAGGAATTGGCTGCGCAATTGTGGAAAAACTCGCACTTGATGGAGTTTCATTTATTGGTATTCATTACGCTGGACAAGCCGAAGCAGCAGAAGAGGCTGTCAGAAAAGCTCAAAGTTTTGGCTCTCAGGCAGTGGCGCTAAGCAGACTTCTCGAAAGATGGCAGAAATGCAAGTGTCGAATTGTGGGACTATTTCCATGAAGTGCTTAAATCCAATGGGTACAGCCACTTTGATATTCTGATTAATTGTGCCGGCATCGCTCCTTTGGCAACCCTATCTGAAACCAATGAAGATCTATACAGGGAAGTGTTTTCTATAAATCTGGATGCTACGTTTTTCTTAATCCAATCTGCCTCCCCTTATATTCGAGATGGAGGGAGAATAATAAATTTATCCTCCACGCTAACAAGGATTGCGGCCCCTACAAGAGCGATCTACGCAGCGTCTAAAGGTGCTATTAATGCACTTACACTAGCTCTTGCCCCAGAATATGGGGCAAGAAATATAACTGTAAATGCTATTGCTCCCGGAGTAGTGGATACGGACATGAATGCTGGATGGCTCAACGATAAAGATGCGCGTAATCAAGCGGAAAGCCTTTCATTTTTCAACCGTGTTGGCACGCCTAACGATGTAGCATCACTTGTATCATTATTCGAAGGAATCCCATTCTGCTCCAATTCAGCCACCCTCATAACAGCTCTACGTTTCTACATGGAAAATACGATTCTTCCTATAACTATATTTACCGCCAAATTTGACACCAACGGTGCAACAATAGCGGGCAAGTGCTGCCTGCGTGTGGTCGCTTTTCTATGTTATAGTAGGCTATGTGCAATGCTCTTCAGCTCAAATTTTCACGATTTAAAGGGAGCCTGATAATCCCAAAATAGTCTGACTCCCTCAAAAGCACGAAAATGAGCAAAACAAAAATCCAAATAATTCCGTGCAATAGTCAGGTGTGGTGGAGAGCTAGCGTGTTATCTGGGAATTTTTCTTTTTATGCGCCGTTATCTACTTAATTCTTTCTGTGGTTGGTTGTTGTTTTCTTGCTGGTGGTTTTGTTTATGGGTAATTGCCTATTATTTTCTCAATGATTCCGAACTGGCTATCTTATTTTTTCCCTTTGCTTTACGTCTTGGTATTGCATTGCATATTCCAAAGATCTATTGGCCGACGATTTACGGGGCTGAATGTGGGCTAACCATCTGTTTGGCATTATTAATGGGGCAACCACAATGGTTGACGGTATTAGCCGCCAGTATTGCCAGTCTGCCCATTGTATGGTTTGCCAGCCATTATTATTGTGGTGCGCAATGGCAGCGATTTGCTGTCATGATGGGCGTTATTTTGGCAAGTGCCATGATTAATGTTGTGGCAGTCAGTAATCATAATACAACCCTGCTCATTGCATTTTTAGTGAGTCTAACTGGCGGTGTTATGGTGGTTCCCCTGTGCTATCTAGTGTGGCACTACTTATTCCAGAATATTTGGCATCCTTTAACTGCCAACCTTGTAGCATATCGGGTTCACTTTCGTCTCCGCCATATTTTTCTCTATATTTTACTGTTTTTGCTTAATATTTTTCTTCAAGTCGGATATCCCAATGAACTGCGCTATTTTGCGCCGTTTTGCCTGGCTATCCCCATTATTTTGCTGGCTTTTCGCTATGGCTGGCATGGTGCTGTGCTCGGCACGTTGCTAAATAGTATTGCCTTGATTGCGGCTCGCAGCGGCGTTTCAAATATGGAGATAACAGATTTATTGTTGTCACTTTTGGTTCAGACAATAACCGGGATCATGCTTGGCATGGCTGTTCAGCGCCAACGGGATCTCAATACGCAGTTAAAGCGTCAGCTATACCGTAATCACAGTTTATCCCGCCAATTGGTGAAAGCCGAAGAATCCGTGAGGCGAGAAATTGCCCGGGAATTGCATGATGAAATTGGTCAAAATATTACGGCTATCCGAACGCAGGCTAATATTATTCAACGCGTAGAGGCTGCACCAATAACGTCCAATTGTGCAAAAACCATCGAATCATTATCCCTTAATGTTTATGATACGACGAAAGGCTTGCTTAGCCGGCTGCGCCCGAAACTTCTTGATGATCTTGGCCTGAAAGAAGCCATCGAACAATTACTGCGGGATATGGAATTTGAAGCTCAGAGGATCTCGGTGGAAATATTTTGGGCAGATAATTCGGCTGTGATAATTGAACAATTGAGTGATACTACCAAAATAACGTTATATCGCCTTTGTCAGGAAGCACTGAATAATGCCTTGAAATATTCTCAGGCAGATCATATTGAATTGCATTTTTCTGTTAAGGGAATGATTCATTTGTCGATTAAAGATAATGGCATTGGCTGTAAGGCTGAAGATCATATGAAGGGATTTGGCTTGCGTGGTATGCGAGAGCGTGTACAGGCTCTCGGTGGCAAGTTCTTGGTTGATAATGGAAAAAAACATAACGAAAAAACGGATAACGAAAAACGACAGTATGATTTGGCTAATGCCGGAACCTATTTATCGATCATTTTGCCCAAACTTTAAGACGAACCATGACATTTTTTCCTCAATCTAAATCAGCTTATCATCGCCATTTATCTGATGGAGAAATTAAAGAGCAATATCGTTACTGGCGTTTGCATATCATGCTTAGCCTCTATATCGGATATGCGCTGTTTTACTTTACCCGCAAAAGTTTTAACTATGCGATGCCAGCCATGATAACCGATCTTGGCCTTGATAAAGGTAATATTGGCCTTATCGGGACTTTATTTTATATCACTTACGGTTGTTCTAAATTTCTCTCCGGCATCATTTCAGATAGCTCTAATCCCCGTTATTTTATGGGCATTGGCTTAATTGCCACTGGAGTTATTAATATTTTCTTCGGATTATCCAGCTCAATCGCGATGTTTACCTTTCTTTGGGTATTAAATGCGTGGTTTCAGGGATGGGGATCACCGTCATGTGCCAAATTGCTCACCTCTTGGTATTCCCGTTCAGAGCGCGGATTTTGGTGGTCATTGTGGAATACTTCGCACCATGTCGGGAGTGCTTTGGTTGCATTGCTGGTGAGTTTTTTAACACTGCACTTTAGCTGGCGTGAAGGATTTATTGTGCCAGGTTGTCTGGGGATTTTAGCGGGGCTGTTTTTATGCTACCGACTGCGCGATAAACCCGCCACGATGGGATTGCCGACGATTGGTCAATATCGTAATGATAATCTGGAGAAGATGCAGGAAAGTGAAGGGCAGGGGTTAACAACCAAAGAAATTTTGAAAATTTATGTTTTCCGCAATAAGTATATTTGGCTGCTTTCTTTGAGTTATGTACTGGTTTATATCGTCCGCACAGTCATTAACGATTGGGGCAATCTTTATCTGACGGAATATCATCATTATGATTTGGTAAGTGCCAACGCAGTATTATCTCTTTTTGAGGTTGGCGGGTTTATGGGGTCTTTGGTGGCAGGTTGGGGATCAGACAGATTGTTTGGCGGTAACCGGGGGCCAATGAACCTAATCTTCGCCATGGGAATTTTTTTGTCAGTGGCCGCATTATGGTTGATGCCGGTCACTGATCTGGTTTTTCAATCAATCGGTTTTTTCACGATAGGCTTTTTTGTTTTTGGCCCGCAGTTGTTGATTGGTATGGCAGTCGCGGAATGCTCACATAAAGATGCGGCGGGAGCGGCTACCGGGTTTGTCGGTCTGTTTGCCTATACTGGCGCGGCTCTTGCGGGTTACCCGGTTGCCATTATTTTGAATAATTACCATTGGACAGGGTTGTTTATTGCGATTTCTATCTGCTCAGTCATGATTGGGTTATTGTTGCTCCCATTCCTGCAAGCTCAGTTTCCTAAAGAGAGAATGCAGGATTAATGGGTAAATTGCCTGTTTATGTGGGAGTAAGAGCATCGGGTTTGATAATGATAAAGAAATTGTTTTCATAGAGTTGTATTTTGGCTTAAATTTCGCTTAAGCCATTCCTCTTTGGTGATTTCCCATGTTTCACTATCATACGTTCCTGAAACGTATTCTTTTTCTTCTACTTTTATTATTCTGGCTCCCTGAATCAATGATATTTTCCTGGAGCCTTGATTAATACAGGCTTTTGGCGTTCTGAGAACTGGCATATTGAGAGTGTTGAACCAATAATCAGTAACTTTCTCACAGGCTTCGCGCATAAACCCTTGGCCTTGGTATTCTAACGATAACCAGAAACCGCGGTTGTTATTTGGCTTATCATACAACCCAATGATACCAATGAACTCGTCAGGATTATTTTTCAATCGCATAGACCAGATCCAGGCTTTTCCTGATTGCATGGCGGGGTAAGCTACATTATTGACAAAATGCTCAGCACCATCAGCAGGATAAGGCCAAGGAACAGCGTTGCTATCCAGATATTTGACAATTTCCCAATGAGGGAATTTTTGCTGGATGTGAGGCGCATCGTCATAAGCGAGTTTTTTAAGTAGAAGTCGTTTGGTTTCTAAATTCTCAAAATGCATTTTATTCTCACTTTATTGGTTATTTTTTAATACGAAAATAAGCTGGAAACAGAAAGGGAGTCAATTCAATTTTGGCAAATAATGGGATAAGGCAGGTTTCAAAAACATGGTATAGTATGCCCCTGTTTTTCCTATCCAGCGGTATGTTATGTCTTATCAATGTCCTTTATGCCACTCTCCATTATCGTTTACTCACAATCAATGGTGTTGCAACAATAATCACCAATTTGATCGTGCAAAAGAAGGGTATGTCAATTTGTTGCCCGTTCAACACAAACGCTCAAAAGAGCCGGGTGATAGTGCGGAGATGATGCAAGCAAGAAGGGCGTTTCTGCATTCTGGCCATTATCGTGCTCTACAACAAAAATCCATTGATTTACTTAACGAATATTTGCCAAAAAATGCTGAGGTGCTACTGGATATTGGTTGTGGTGAAGGTTATTACACCGCAGCAATACAGGAACAGTTAAGTCTTCAGCGAAATTTGGCAGTCTATGGTTTAGACGTGGCAAAAGTAGCTGTTCGTTATGCGGCTAAACGGTATTCCAAGGTCAATTTTTGTGTGGCATCCAGTCACCGATTGCCATTTGCAGATAGCTCTCTGGATGGTATTTTGCGAATTTATGCGCCTTGCAAAGCAACGGAATTGGCCCGAGTGGTGAAACCTCATGGCATTGTTTTAACTGTGACCCCCGGCCCACGGCATTTATATCAATTAAAGGAATTGATATATCAAGAAGTGCATTTGCACCCTGAAAATCAGGAACAATGGGAAGGGTTTGAATTGATTTCAGCAGAGACACTGTCTTATCCCATGTTATTGGATGGTGAACAAGCCTATAATTTATTGCAGATGACACCTTTTGCGTGGCGTGCGTCAGAAGAAATTAAAGCTAAGTTGCTAACGGAAACACAATTTAATTGTGAAGCAGATTTTATGTTGAAGATATATCAACGTATAGGGGAATCATAATTATAGAAAGGGCGTTTTGTGTGTATTAATAATTTAGCTTACATAGGTAACAGGGTGATAATAAATACGCACAAAACGTTATTGGTATATTTTTATAATTACATCTTATTTAGAATATGGTTTATATGCTTATCACCTTCTTCACTGAAATCCGGAAGATATGCGTTCATTATTCTTACTCGATGACTGCTTTTCAAATAAGCGTACATACTATTAATAGCAATTTCAACTTTATTTATTTCAAACCCACTTGAACTTATTTCCTCCAGTTTTCCACCAGTATTTGGATCAAATGCAAATAAACTTCCTTTATTCCAAAAAACAAGGCCAACATGATTTAAATACTTTTTATTCGGTGATGAGTATAGTGTAGCCATATCATGATGATAGAGTGAATCGAGGTGGATTTCTGCGGTTTCTTGGTAAGTCATAGTGGCTAATAATAAAAGGGCGCAGCCTTCTTCAGGAAATACATTTTTTATAAATCCATAGCCTCGTAACGGGTTATTTTGTGTCTTTTTTTGTATAAAAATCATATCAATATTAAAGTGAAATTGTTCCCTAGATAATGCATTCACTCCACTTTGACAGATTATTTCTGAATGTTTTTTTGCTATATCGAATATTCTTTGTATTGATGGATATTTAAATTTTTTGGTATCCATAAAATAACCCATAAAATTTTGCGATAAATTGCAATCGGATTGATAAATTTCATCCATTATTTTTTTTAATAAATATATAGAAATTGCACTGCAAAAACCAGCATTAGGGCCAAAAGAGCAATTGTTAATAATCTCATTGTTTCTTAATTTTTCAATATAATGGTTTTGGCTAAAGAAGAAATAATTACTCATAATCCGATTTCTCTCTAATTCACTAATTCAGTATATTTTTGATAAAATTTCAGATGTTTATTCATCTTAGTTAATAAAATAAAATTTACCTACTGCATTTTAGGTGATTTTTTAATGCCTTCTTTTTTTATTCTTTGTGTTTTTTAAATCGTTTTATCAATCTGATTTTTCCCAATGATTTCTAAAAAAATAAGGTTAACTAAAAGTTATAGGTCCCTAATAAAAACTCATTGTTAAATAAAGCTTTACCAAAGTAACTTGATTCTTTACTGCTGTTAAACAGCAATAGTGAAGGTTCTGGTCAACTGACGTGAGGTGAAATAATGATTTTAGATGCCAGTTATACGTTATTAGTGGCATGTTTAGCGTTGCTAATTGGTATGTTTGTAGTGAAGTATACTCCTTTCTTGCAAAAAAACCATATTCCAGAAGCCGTTATTGGTGGGTTTATTGTTGCGATTATTCTATTAATTGTTGATAAGATAATAGGGTATACATTTATATTTGATACGTCATTACAAAAATTATTAATGATTAGCTTCTTTTCTTCTATTGGGTTAAGTTCTGATTTTTCTCGTTTGATAAAAGGGGGAAAACCACTTGTATTATTGACTATCGCCGTCACAATTCTGATTGCCATCCAAAATGCTGTCGGTATAAGTATGGCTGTAATGATGAATGAAAGTCCGTTTATTGGTTTAATTGCAGGTTCTATCACATTAACGGGAGGTCACGGTAATGCCGGTGCGTGGGGGCCTATTTTAGCCGACAAATATGGTGTGACAGGCGCAGTTGAGTTAGCCATGGCCTGTGCGACCATGGGATTGGTGTTAGGGGGCTTAATCGGTGGGCCTGTTGCAAGGCACCTATTGAAAAAAGTCGCAATACCCAAAGCAACGGAGCAAGAACGCGATACGGTTGTTGAGGTTTTTGAACAACCCAATGTTAAAAGAAAAATTAATGCCAATAATGTGATAGAAACCATCTCAATGATGATCATCTGCATTGTTGTGGGCGGTTATGTTAGTGCTTTATTTAAAGATACCATCTTTCAAATGCCAACTTTCGTATGGTGTTTATTTATCGGGATCATTATTCGCAATGTATTGACGCATGTATTTAAACACGAAGTTTTTGAGCCAACGGTGGATGTTTTAGGAAGCGTAGCCTTATCACTCTTTCTGGCGATGGCATTAATGTCATTGAAGTTTGGTCAACTGGCCAGCATGGCGGGCCCAGTGTTAATCATCATTGCTGTACAGGCCGTTGTTATGGTGTTATTTGCTTGCTTTGTGACATTCAAAATGATGGGCAAAGATTATGATGCGGTCGTTATTAGTGCGGGGCATTGTGGTTTTGGCATGGGGGCTACGCCAACCGCGATTGCGAATATGCAAACGGTAACTAAAACATTTGCACCGTCACATAAAGCTTTTCTTATTGTACCCATGGTTGGTGCCTTTATTGTTGATATTTCAAACAGTATTCTAATTAAAATCTTTATCGAAATTAGCACTTATTTTACTTAGTCTTATCGCTATATCTGATCAGTGGCTTGCTCATTTAACAAAATTTATGAGAAAGCCACTGAATTTTATCTATTTATTTCTTTAAAGATTCGTCACAAATCGTCTTTTTGTAAACTATTTGGTGACTGAGTTATCTGATTGTTATCATTTTTTTAGGTAAAATGCTTTCTAAAAAGAATAACAACTTGCAGACTACTAAAAATGAAATTAAGGCATCTCGATATTTTTTATGCTGTTATGACTTGCGGTTCATTAACCCGCGCGGCGGAAGTTTTACACATATCCCAACCTGCTGCCAGTAAGGCGCTTAAGCTTGCTGAGCAACAATTAGGTCTTGCTTTATTTCAACGTATTAGAGGGAAATTATTACCCACGGATGAAGCATTGCTTCTGTTTGATGAGGCAAAAGATATTTACCGAAATTTAGATCGGCTAAGAATTCTTGCGCAAAATTTAGCTAAGAACCCGCAAGGGAAACTGGCAATTGGTTGCTTGCCTAGCTTAGGCTTGAATTTAGTGCCGGAAGTCACCGCACAGTTCATTAAAAAACATCCGAATATAAAATTAACCATTGGTACACATCATACGGTCGATATTTTACAATTATTAACGCAACAAGATTTAGATATCGGCATTGGTTTCAATTTGGCGATTGAAGGTGGTATTACGGTTCTGCCAATCGCCGAAATTCCGCTTGTGTATATCGATAACAAAAAAAAGCAATCTCCTGTTTCATTAGCTGATATTGATAGAGAGCGTTGGATTCATCCTGGTTCAGATTCTCTTGTGCAATTATTGCAACGACACCATGAACTTCCGGCGTCCAATATCAGTGTTCATACTAACCATATGGCTGCGGAGTTTGTGCAGGCAGGGTTAGGATGCAGTATCACGGATATCTTTTCCGCTGAACATACCTTGCCTGAATTCATGATCTACCCCTTAAAAGAAGACTTACGTTTAGCTGTTTCCGTTTTTCATCGGGCTGACAAACCCTTAACTAAGGCAGCTCAAAACTATGTCAATACGTTGTCACTGACACTCAAGAAGAGGAATAAGCTAGTTAACCAAAAGTTATACTTTGGCAATGAAAACTCAATTGATTAGTTAACCTATTCGCCGTTAAATAGTGACTCTCCAGTTATTATTGGTTGCGGATAATTATGAAAAAACATGTGGTGGTTATTGGTGCCGGTGTGATTGGGTTAAGCACAGCATATGCTTTAATTAAAGCGGGCCAAATCGTCACTCTGTTAGAATCTGAATCAGAAGTTGGGATGCAAACCAGCTTTGCTAATGGTGGGCAGCTGAGTTATCGCTATGTTACCCCTCTTGCGGATGCAGGAGTGCCATTGCAGGGTTTGCTCTGGATGGGAAAAGATGATTCGCCGCTGAACTTAAATATTCAATTTTCTTTACACCAGTGGTCTTGGTTAGCGCAATTTACTTTGGCCTGTAATCGAAAAACCAATAAGGTTAATGGAGCTCACTTACTGCGGCTTTCTTTATTAAGTCAAAAAATCATGGAAACATGGCGTACGAATGGTGATATTGATGACTTTTTATGGGAAAAATCAGGGAAGTTAGTGATTCATCGCGATAAAAAAAGTTTTCAAAAAGCGAGTGAAACGGTCGACGGTCAATTTCAGCAAATTTTGAACGCACAAGAAACGGTTTCTTTAGAACCTTCATTAAAAAATATTCAATCACAGTTAGTTGGTGCCATTTATTCACCAGACGATGAAAATGCGGACTGCTATTTATTTTGCAAAAGGCTGCTGCAATATTTATTGACACAATCGAAATTTAATTTACGTTTACAACATTCAGCTAAATCATTTATTAAAAAAAATAATCGCATTATTGGGGTTGCCACTCACCAGGGAACCATTTTTGCCGATGATGTTATCATTTGTGCCGGTAATAAAAGTAGAGAACTATTACAGACATTGGGTATAAATGTGCCTATTTTGGGACTGAAGGGTTATAGCTTAAGCGTACCTTATCCACAAAAATCACAGAATTTACCGAAAATAAATGTCACCGATTATGGCAATAAAATTGTTTATGCTAAGTTAGGTCAACAATTACGTATCGCCGCAATGGTTGATATTGGTTATGATAAATTAGGGGTACGTAATAACAGAATAACGGCACTAAAAAATATTATTCAGAAAACGTTTCCAGAACTCCCGAATATGGATGATGCAGAAACATGGAGCGGCTTACGTCCATCAACACCAAAAGGCCTACCAATTTTAGGTAAAGCAGATTATGCCAATTTGTGGTTAAATATTGGGCATGGGAGTTTAGGCTTCACATTAGCCGCAGGAAGTGCTGCAATTCTTAGCCAATTAATTACAGAACAGACTTCACCGATTTCTTTAGCTGGATTAACAAGGTAAGCCATAATGATAAAACGAAATAACCCCAAACCACGTTTAGCTGACAGTGTTGAATATGCCGGATTAATCTACCTATCAGGCCAAATCCCAAATGATTTTTCAGGTGATATTACCCAACAGACCCAAGAAGTGCTCGCGAAAATCGATGCGTTGCTAGCCGCTGGAAATAGCAATAAAACACGCATTCTTTCTGCCCAAGTTTGGCTCAAAGACATAAAGCGTGATTTTGAAGCATTTAATGAAGTCTGGGTGTCTTGGATGCCGACTGAAAATAGTCCTGCTCGCGCAGCCGTTGAAGCCAATATGGCACGCGAACAGGTATTGGTCGAAATTATGGTAACGGCCGCGCAACTTTAAATATTGGCAATTTGACAAAGAAGTGGGGCTGATTAAATTCACCCTTGCGTTATTTGGTTTTTAAGAACTGCACCCCGTTTGTCTCATTTTTCGGGGGCAGTTCACTCAGTCTATTTTCTGTAACTGTTTTATTGAGTTATGTTGTATGGGCCGCTTTTTTAAGCCGGTTACTCTGCATACATAAATAACTTAAGGTGTTCGAATAAGATATTAAACCCAATAATAATTAATATTATTCCACCTGCCAATTCTGCTTTTTTGCCCAAAAGAGGGCCAATGTAACGACCAATCAGCATTCCCAATGTGGCCATAATTGTCGTCATCAGGCCAATTGCCATTGCAGTGTGCACAATATTGACTTGCAGGAAGGCTAAACTGACTCCCATGACCATTGCATCGAGGCTGGTGGCGATGGCTGTGAAGATTAATGTCATTGAACTATGACGCTGAGATGTGTTTTTGGGAGTAGATTCAGATTCTTGCCTGAAACTTTCAAAGATCATTCTGGAACCAAGAATGAGCAGCAGTGAGAAGGCTACCCAGTGATCCCATTCCATAATGTATTGGCTGGCATAGAGACCCAATGACCATCCAATTAAAGGTGTGACGGCTTCCACTGAGCCAAAAATAATGCCTGTACGAATGGCTTCACGGAAACGGGGACGTTTAAGGGCGGCTCCTTTCCCTATCGCTGCGGCAAATGCATCCATGGAAAGTGCGAGTGAAAGAATTAGCATGGTGTAAAAATTCATTAAAACGGCCTCGGTTGGGGAATTCCATACACACACAACTCACCCCCAACCTAACGGTGTTGTTATGTGCCTATGGTCTTGCCAACCGAGCGGAGTCTATCTATTTGTTATTGCTTAAATTATTTAGACTTAGCATATGACAAATATATTTGAGACTCTTCAGGCATTCGTACCACGTTTTATTTTAAACGAGTATGTTGATACGAATTTTCCAGATATTTTCCAGAACAGGCTACTCCCCAATGACTGAAGCGGACAATATCATATTCAGAATAAAAGGCAAAAAATATTTCCCCCTTTATTTTACAATATTTCGGTAATGATTATCATTATTATTTTCTTACGAGAAATTGATAAATTTTTTCTAAATCATCTAAGTTTGTCACTGAGATATATATTTTATTCTGTCCTAATTCCATCATAAGAATGCCATCTTCAGAGAGATTCATTGATTTAATATCGTCATAAGAAAAAAACCGATTGGAATAATAAAAGCCTGATTGTTTGAATATTAATTTGGGGGAGCGAATATAACCCAGATATAATGTTATTAAGATGATAAATGACAATAAATATGTGGTGAACTGGCTGCCATGTGACGAAATATTATTATAAATAACAATTGCAATCAAAATGATGAATATTATGGCATCAATGCGCTGCTTTCTTTTTAATTTTATGTTTAATAGCGTTTTTCCCTTGAGCCGGGCGGTGATAAATTCATCATAAATTGAAAAAGCGAGCATTAACGCAATCAAAATCAGCAAGAGGGCATCATTCAGGCTCATTTGTCATTCCTATTTCTCACAGTGCATAGACATTTTATCTTGTTTTATAATAAAGAAATGGGGAAGCAAAACCTCCCCATTTCTTAAAACGATGTAGAAAAACTGGTTTTAGCCAAGGAAACCAAAGCGGAAACCGACGATCCCTAAAATGAAGAATCCAACGATTATCCATAGCGGGTTAACTTTTTTCCGCAATAGCCACATACAGCCAAATGTGAGCAACAATGGCATTAAACCGGGCATTAACTGATCCAGAATAGTCTGGACGGTCGTCACCTTAACGACACCCGTGGTTGGGTCCGGCACTTCAGAAACAACCAGCGGAATATTGACTTTTGTCCATTTATTCACCAGTGCACCCATGACAAATAAGCCGAGGATCGAGGCTCCTTCTGTCATTTTTTGCAGGAAACCGCCACCCATATCCTTAACGATATCCAGACCTTTTTTATAGCCATAGGTGACACCAAAGTAACGGGTGATCAACCGCACCAGATTGAACAGAACGAAAAACAGGATAGGCCCAAGCATGCTGCCGCTCATGGCAATTCCGGCGCCAAGGGCGGCAAATACCGGACGAACCGTTCCCCAGAAAATGGGGTCGCCGACACCGGCCAGAGGCCCCATTAAACCAACTTTGATACCGTTGATGGCACCGTCATCAATGTCAGCGCCGTTGGCACGTTGCTCTTCCATCGCCATCGTGACACCAAGAATGGGCGCGGCAACATATGGGTGAGTGTTGAAGAATTCCATGTGGCGTTTGATAGCCTGCTTTCTTTCTTCTGAATTTTCAGGATATAAGCGGCGGATAGCCGGAACCATTGAAAAACAGAAGCCGAGAGCCTGCATACGTTCAAAGTTCCATGAACCCTGAAATAAGTTAGAGCGGAGGACAACACCACGAATATCACTTTTTGTCAGTTTTTTCTGACCTATATTTGTTGTCTCTGACATGTTGTTTATCCTCTTAATCTAATTCGTTATCAAGGTCGTTTGAGGTATTGCCGGCAGAGGCGGCAGCCTGAGATTGGTTGTATTTAGGGCTAAGCTGGATATACAGGATAGCCATGACTACACCAATGACACCTAATGCAACAAGGTTGAAATCAGTAAAGGCAGCGGTAACGAAGCCAAGGTAGAAGAATGGCATCAGGTAACCGGCACGCATCATGTTAATTACCATTGCATAACCAACAACCACAATCATGCCACCTGCAATATTCAATCCGCTGGTCACGACTTGTGGGATGGAATTCAACATGTGCTGAACTTCAGATGTTCCGACTGATATAGCGACAACCAGGGCAGGGATAGCGATTCGCATCGCCTGTAACATCAACGCTGAAATATGAAGCACAGTAATTGCACGAAGATTGCCGTTTTCTGCCGCCTTATCACCAGCATGCTGGAAACCAACGGTCAGGGTACGAACGATAATGGTCAACACCTGTCCAGCGGCAGCCAGAGGAATGGCCAACGCAATCCCTGCACCCACATCTTGCCCGCCGGCAATAACCAGAATGGTTGAAATAATGGAGGCCAGTGCCGCATCGGGAGCGACTGCCGCACCGATGTTCATCCATCCAAGCGCGATCATTTCCAACGTACCACCGATGATGATACCGGTTTTCATATCACCAAGAACCAAGCCAACTAATGTACAGGCAACCAAGGGGCGGTGAAATTGAAACTCATCGAGAATAGAACCCATACCTGCAATACAGGCAACGATGAATATCAACACAAGTTGAACAACGGTAATTTCCATTGTTTTTCTCCTATAACCAAATGTAATTTGGTAA
This sequence comes from Xenorhabdus santafensis, assembly GCF_033949405.1. Lineage (NCBI taxonomy): Bacteria > Pseudomonadati > Pseudomonadota > Gammaproteobacteria > Enterobacterales > Morganellaceae > Xenorhabdus > Xenorhabdus santafensis. The sequence goes on from NZ_VCDN01000046.1 coordinate 53,326, forward strand.
GAATTTTGTTATTGAGTAATGGTTAATAAAATGACATCTGTTTTTGTTTTTTAAGCTTTTTTGAGCAGATCCATCATATTCAAGCGAGTATCGCTGGCGACTTTGCGAGCTTCCAATTCGATGCCACGGGCGTTCAGTTTTTCAAAGGCGTCAATATCATCTTTGTCAACGGAAATGGCATTGTTGATTTGGGTTCTTCCCTGACGGAAAGCCATGCCACCGATATTGATAGACTCCAGTGTGACCCCGCCTTCTACAATGCGCAGTACATCGGTTGGATTTGTGAACAGTAACATGACGCGTTCACCCGCATATTTAGGGTTGTTGTAAACGCGAACACATTTTGCAACATCAATAACGTGTGCACTGACTCCCGGAGGAGCGACTTGTTTCAATAGAGTAGAGCGCACAGTATCTTGGGCAACTTCATCACTGACCACAATAATGCGTTTGACGTTAGTTTCTTTAGTCCAGCGGGTAGCGACTTGACCGTGAATGAGACGATCGTCAATTCGTGCAAGGGCTATTTTCATGTGGCCGCCCTCGGTAGGGGCAGAAACAGGTGCAACAGTAGGTGTTGCAGGTTTGGTTGGTTCAGGTTTTGCCGGTTCTTCAGCTGATTCTGTTTTCAGGGCGCGGATCCCTTCTTTACCCGTTTCCAATGCGACTGCAACCAACTCTTCCATGGATGGGTCGTCATCACGGCACATAAAGGCTTCGACCAACATCGGAATGTTAACACCGGTGATAATTTCGTAATTATCTTTATCAACCGCGATGCGGTTTGCGGCATTGAACGGGCTGCCGCCCCAAGTATCGACAAAAAACAAAACTCCTTGCGTTGTATCAAGCGATTCCAGTTTTTTGTTGTACTTATCAAATAACGTATCAGCATTTTCACCGGGTACGAAGTCGATATAGGAAACGTTTTCTTGTTCACCAATCAACATCTCCGTGGTATGAAGCAATTGCTCTGCCGCGGACCCATGTGTGCCAATCATAATGGCTATACTCACTTATTTTCCCCTTCTGTAACAATTGAACTCAGATTTACAGCAAGCTCACACGCAATATTTCTAATGTATGACAACTTCTATCAATAACAATTGCTTTCTATCAATAATCATTGATAGTTGAATAGATAAAATTGCATCAATAATCTATCTCAATATTTCATTTCTCATGGAGTTATATTTCGTTACATAAGAAAATATGTCGTTAGATTATCATTTGATGCTTTTAAGAAAATTGCTATCAGTCAGAAAAATTAAGATAGGCTATTTTTATAGCTCAAAAAGAGATTTTATACTTTCTATATGGAATTTAATGAAATTATATATCGTTTATTCGATTTGTTTGGATGTTAGTTCTGTTTCCGGTAACATTTTATTAATCTTTGCGTAAAATTTTTGCGATGTTTTTATGTCAAAATGTAAAATAAACTACTTTAGTGATCCGTTTCAGCTAAAAAAATATCCCTGCCAAATGACAGGGATATGATTTTATATAAGCACTGAATTTAGTAAGAAATAGGTAGAAAAATGACTCATTGTTATATGAATGAGCGATTATACATTAATCACACTGAACTTTTATTGCCAAACCACCGCGTGAAGTTTCACGGTATTTTGCGTTCATGTCTTTACCTGTCTCGTACATAGTTTCAATAACTTTATCGAGTGAAACACGTGGCTCGCTGGTACGGCGCAATGCCATGCGAGCTGCGTTGATTGCTTTGACAGATGCAATCGCGTTGCGCTCAATACATGGAACCTGCACCTGGCCTGCCACTGGGTCACAGGTCAGGCCGAGGTTATGTTCCATGCCAATTTCTGCTGCTATACAAACCTGCTCTGGGCTTGCGCCAAGTAATTCAGCAAGGCCGGCTGCTGCCATTGAACAGGCAACTCCCACTTCACCCTGACAACCTACTTCGGCACCAGATATAGATGCATTCATTTTGTACAGAATACCGACAGCACCAGAAGCCAGGAAATAACGGGTATACAGTTCTGGGGTGACCGGCTCAATGCAGTGGTTGTAATAAGCCAATACAGCCGGCACGATGCCACATGCGCCGTTGGTTGGAGCTGTTACAACCCGACCGCCTGCGGCATTTTCTTCATTAACAGCCAATGCAAACATATTGACCAGATCAACAACATTCATTGGGTCATTGGACAGACTATTGGATGAGGTCAACATGCGGTGCAGCGCTGCCGCACGGCGAGGAACACGCAATGGCCCCGGCAAGACACCTTCTGTATTCAGACCACGGTCAATACAGGCTTGCATGGTTGACCAGACATCTTCGAAATACGCAGCAATTTCGTCTTGGCTGTGTAAATCCAATTCATTTTTCATCATCAAGCCAGAAACGGACAAGCCTGTTTTTTTACAGTTCATCAGCAGCTCGGAAGCAGAACTGTATGGATAAGAAACAGGTTTGGTGTCTTGAGATGGTTTGCCAAAATGTTCTTCATCAACAATAAAACCACCGCCGATAGAGTAGTAGGTTTTACTGTAAACTTTTTCGTCACCTGCAAACGCATGGATTTGCATGCCATTTTCGTGCAGTGACAGGTTATCGCTACGGAAGTTCATGCCTCCATCGCGAGGGAAATCGACTACGTGTAAACCATTTGCCAGAGGCAAACGTTGAGTATGCTCAACATCACGAATAAAACCTGGAATTGAATCAATATCAACAGTTGCTGGCATGTTACCTGCCAGACCCATGATGATAGCGATATCTGTATGGTGGCCTTTCCCGGTTAATGAAAGTGAGCCGTATACATCAACAGCTACACGCGTGATAGAGGACATTACTCCTTGGTGTACAAGATCATCGACAAATTGTTTGCCTGCTTTCATAGGGCCAACAGTATGAGAGCTGGATGGGCCAATACCCACCTTAAACATGTCGAAAACGCTAATCACGCCAGACTCCTTTAAGAAGAAAGAGATATAGTTATTTATATTAAAGCGCGCTACTTTACTGTTATTTAGTAGTGTTGATAAAGGAGTTTACAGTTTTTTTTTAATTATAATAGCAATTGATATGATTATGGATAAATAATATACAGATTTATCACATTTTATATCCGATTTAGCATATTTTTTGAACTTGTCGTGCTAGCTGGTAAATGATCCCAGCAGTCAATCCCCAAATCATCTGTTCCTGATACCAATAAAAGTAAACCCTGTGCGACCGTTCGCGGCGCTTTATATCCAAGTATCTGTAATGGGTAATAGAAAGCACATCAAATAACGGAACTTCAAACATGTTGGCGACTTCGGCTGGGTTTGTCCGCAAAGAGAGCGAAGGGGGGATCAAGCCGATGACAGGTGTAACGCGATAACCCCCGCTGCTATCCAAGGGAAGTAATTGCCCCAGTATTTGTACTTCATTTTGTGGAATATTGACTTCCTCTTCTGCCTCACGCAATGCTGTGATAATCAATGAAGGATCTTCAGGGTCTGCGGCTCCGCCCGGAAAGGCGATTTGGCCTGCATGGGAGCGGAGATTCTGGGAACGTTGAGTCAATAAAAGTGTTGGCTCTGGCTTGCATATAATCGGCAGCAATACTGCGGCATTACGCTGATTGCGCGCCAAATGTGCTGGCTGCGCAGGAAGTTGTAATTGAAACCGATGAATGAAGTCAGAAAGTGATGTCATGGTATATCAAGTTCCCCTAATTGCGGCAAAATCCGCCCTAACTTATCAAATGTTTCCTGATATTCTTTCTCAGCAATGCTATCTGCAACGATACCACCCCCAGCCCAACAGTAAATTTTTCCTTTTTCTGTCAGTAAGGTACGAATAGTGATATTGCTATCCATTGTACCGCAGAAACTGATATAGCCGATAGCACCACAATACCCATGTCTGCGATGTGGTTCCAATTCTTCAATGATTTCCATGGCCCTGATTTTAGGCGCGCCAGTAATTGAGCCACCGGGAAAACAGGCACGTAGCAAATCCGTGGCGTGGTAGTCATCAGGCAAAGTTGCTGTAATGGTGCTGACCAAATGGTGTACGGCGGGAAAAGGTTCCACGACAAATAATTCAGGAACTTTGACGGAACCGGGTTTAGCAACTCGGCCGATATCATTTCTTAACAAATCAACAATCATTAAGTTTTCAGCGCGGTCTTTCCGGGAACTGGCTAATTTTTCCGCCTGTAATTGATCTTCTAAAGGATCTTGTCGGCGCGGCAATGTCCCCTTAATCGGACGAGTCTGGATTTGCTTATCTTCCAGCAAAATAAAGCGTTCAGGTGAAACACTGATAACACAATGCTCAGGTAAGCGAATAAAAGCAGAAAAGGGCGCCCGATTGCTTTCATTGAGTTGGATGAAGGCTTGCCATTCATCGCCTTGATAATTGGCCTGAAAACGTTGTGATAAATTGATTTGGTAGCAGTCCCCGCTTTGTAGATAGCGATGAATTTGAGCAATTTTTTCGTGATATTGATGCTCAGTCATATTTGATTTCCACTGATTGGTCAGGGAGAAATGGGACGCTTTATTTTGCGGCAATGATTCCAGCCACGCCAGCCTTTCATCGATATTTTGATAGCTCAGCAAAGTCGCTTTTTGTTGCTGGTGATCAACAATCACGCCCCAATCGTAGACGCCGATGGCCATATCAGGAAAATCCAGCTCATTTACTGCAAGGGTCGGTAATTTTTCAACGCGGCGGCCAAGGTCGTACCCCCATATTCCCAGAGCCCCTCCTTGAAAAGGCAAATCAGGATCAAATGCTGGGGAGATATCACAGGCACTTAGATAGTCTTTTAACAAAAGAAAAGGGTCTTCTTGAGAAACAGCAGTTTCATCCCCCGAATGGATTTCAGTTGTTTCTCCTCGGGTAACCAGTGTTGCTATCGGTTCAGCGACAAAAATATCAAATCGATTGTGCGGGTGTTCGGCTGTTCCTGAGTGTAGCAGCATCGCCCAAGGAGAAGCGGATAATGGGGCGAAATAATTAATCGCAAGGTCAGGAGAATATGGTAGTTGTTTTTTTTGTAATGCAGTATTCATGATGGAATTAGTGTCAGCGTTTGGCAACCTTAGTCAATATTTTTATAGGTCATTAGCACGTAATGAGAAGTCGTGTATTAACCTAGGGAGATTAGCAGAGAATCTCGCTCCTGACTTTAGGTAAAAAAGGCTATAATCTCCGTCTGCTATTAAATTGCTATGTTTGAGGTTATCGCCATGTTTTCAGGTATGCCAGCATTATCCCATAAAGAGCAGCAAGTTGCTGTAGAGAGAATCCATCAACTTATTTCTGAAGGAATGGGAAGTGGAGAGGCCATTGCCATCGTTGCTCAGGAGTTGCGCGAAAAACATAAGGATAATGAGCACATTCATGTTTTATTTGAAGATGATGAATAATAAACGCAACGTATTTTTAACAAAAATCACATAATTACTTTCTATGACATGTTAATTTGTCTCAACTTTTAATCCATAGAGTTTGGATGGTAATAGGAGGTAACTGTATGAAGGTGGCTCAATTTATTCATCGAATTGGTTTGGTAGGCGCAGGGATTCTGTTTTCTGTCTCATTTACTGCGGCAGCCGCCGAAAATGAAAGAGTGGCAAAGTTTGTTTCTTGTGGAAATTTGACTAAAGAGCAAGTTGCCGCACAGGTTAAGCAAGACTTTTTACAAAATCGCATAACTCATTGGAATACTGACAGAAAGCAATTAGGTACCTCAAAACCAATTGCATGGGTAAATGTCAACGATATTACTGGTGATGAAAACGCATTGCAGATCCCACTTATCGTCCGGGGTTCCAAAAAAGACAAAAGTTATAGTGTTAAGGTCGATTGTAAAAAAGAAACAATTAGTTATAGTGAAGTGAAGTAAATAGCTTGTCATACTATTTTTAAATATGAGCGGGATACTGGAATGTATCCCGTCTTGTTTAAACAGTGAGAGGGCTTTATGACGGAACTACGGAAACTATATCCCGCTTATGGCGCGTATCGAACAGGGTATTTAGATACAGGAGATGGACACCAGATTTATTGGGAATTGTGTGGTAATCCGAAAGGCAAGCCCGCAGTATTTCTCCACGGAGGCCCCGGTGGCGGTATTTCAAGTTATCATCGGCAATTATTCGATCCTGAACATTATCACATTATGTTGTTTGATCAGCGGGGCTGTGGCCGTTCTAAGCCTCACGCCAGTCTGGATAACAACACAACCTGGCATTTAGTCGATGACATTGAACGGTTGCGGAACTTGATGGGGGTTGAGAAGTGGCTGGTTTTTGGTGGTTCGTGGGGCTCTACGCTGTCCTTGGCTTATGCTGAAAAACATCCAGAACGTGTTTCAGAATTAGTGCTGAGGGGCATTTTTCTATTCCGTCCACAAGAGTTGCATTGGTATTTTCAGGAAGGGGCATCCCGTTTTTTCCCTGAAAAATGGGAGCGTACACTATCCATCTTAACCGAAGAAGAACGCACAGATGTGATAGCGTCTTACCATAAGAAGCTGACAAGTGATGATATGCAGGTACAGTTGGAAGCGGCGCGTTTATGGAGCCTCTGGGAAGGCGAAACGGTAACGTTGCTGCCTTCTGAACATGCCGACTCATTTACAGAAGATATGTTTGCTTTGGCATTTGCACGCATTGAAAATCATTATTTTATTAATAACGGTTTCATGGATGAAAACCAACAATTGTTGGACAATATTGAGGTCATCCGCCATATCCCCACCATAATTATACATGGGCGCTATGATATGGCGTGTCAGGTACAAAATGCATGGGAACTTGCAAAAGCATTGCCGGAAGCTGAATTGCACATTGTTGAAGGTGCAGGCCATTCATCTGACGAAGCTGGCATTTTGCATCAGTTAATTAAGGCAACGGATAAATTTATTGGTAAATAGTTGAGATAACCACCCAATTTGCGGTGGTTATTTTTCATTTCATGCCATTTTAAACCCGTCGTAATCTTCTATTTGCATACTTCTTAGCGACTTCTTGGCTCATAAGGCAAACGTGACATTAACCTCGATTGTTGACGGTAGTAATGCAAGCGCTGCTGGAAGTACTCTCTCAGATGCGGTAATTGCGATTTCTCAACAGCATCGGGAATAACTGGCATGTTATAGCGTTCTTTAAAAGCAACGCCGGACGCTGCTAAATCAACATTGATTTTATCCATTTCATCTTTAGGTAATTCGGCTAAGTTATATCCCATGGTAATTCTCTTTGCAAACTGATCTCTTGACAGTGAAAACTAATCAACTATCTTTTTTTTAGCAAGTAGTTTAAAGCGTTTTAAAAGAAATGATGAAAATAAATAATATCCATTCTCATTTTTATTAAAGAATTTATTTTTTAAGTAGAAACTTAATTAAATAAAATTGATTCTTATTTCGTTATATTTAATGATATTTATTCTTATTTGATATGGTCTTAATATATTGATTTTAAATAAATTATTTTATTTAATTTTATTTTTGTCTTATGGGTTTTTAATTGGCATAATATCTAAAACCTTAATGAATTATCGGGAGGAACGGCTAATGTTAAAACAAGAAATGATTAAAAAATTAAATGAGCAATTGAATCTGGAATTCTACTCTGCGAATTTATATCTGCAAATGAGTGCATGGTGCAGTGACAAAGGGTATGAAGGTGCAGCAGCTTTTTTAAAAGCGCATTCTCAAGAAGAAATGCAGCACATGCATCGCTTATTTGATTATTTGGGTGACACTGGCTCAATGCCTATACTGGGTGCAATTCAAGCTCCTCCTGTTGAATTCAATTCTATTGCTGATGTGTTCAATCAAACTTATGAACATGAAAAATTGATCACAGAAGAGATCAATAAGCTGGCTCATGTTGCAATGATGACGCAGGATTACTCTACGTTTAATTTCTTGCAATGGTATGTTGCTGAGCAGCACGAAGAAGAAAAATTGTTTAAATCCATTCTGGATAAACTGGATATGGTGGGCGAAAGCGGTAAGGCTCTCTTCTTGCTTGATAAAGATTTGAAAAATTTATCTACAGCACCTACATATGCCGGACAATGATAAAAAATTAAGCTAATTTGAACGGTTTCTCAGCGTAATTCTTGTTTTTTCGCTCATTGTTGAAGCAAGAATTACGGTTCTTTTCATTTTCCCCCTCATTTTTGCGTAGTGCTTCACAGGTCAAGACATTGTCCATCAATGAACGCAGATTAAACTGATTTTTTGATATAGAATCCCTGCTTAAGTGTAAGAAATACATCTACATATTAAAGGGTTATCTATTATGTCTATTCTCAACATCCGTTCATCTTGGGCCAAATTGTCCGCTTTGGTGGTTTTGTTTGTCGGCATGTCTTGTCAGCAAGCTCTGGCTCATGCTCATTTGAAAGATCAAACTCCGGCGGAAAACACGACGGTTGAAGCTGCTCCACAAGCTATAACTCTGAGCTTTTCAGAGCGCATTGAGCTGGGATTCAGCAAGGTAAAATTGATTGGCCCAGAAAAAGCAGTGGTTAAAACAGGTAAATTGGAACTGGATCCGGAAACCAAAACCAAATTAATTCTGCCAGTTGAAGGTAAACTTACTGCGGGTGAATATAGCGTCGATTGGAGTGTGCTCTCAGTCGATGGTCATAAAACAAAAGGTGTTTATAGCTTTATTGTAAAATAATGATCTCTCTAGAGGCGTTATACGTATTTTGCCGTTTTTCTCATTTTATTGTTGCTATGCTGATGTTTGGCCTCAGCTTATTTAGTGTCATGCTAGTTTCAGGCCCTTTTGCGACTTTGATGAGAGAACGGCTAAAAACTGGAATTTTGATCAGCACGGTATTGGCTCTGATAACCTCAGTGGTGTGGTTTGTTACCCAAGCTGGGTTAATGGGGGATGGCTGGCATGATGTTTATATGCCGGAAATCTGGTTAGCCGTGTTGAGCACCTCGTTCGGAAAAGTTTGGCAATGGCAATTGTTGGTTGCAATACTTGCTGTTGGCGGATTGTATCTTTCCAATGCAAACCTCAGGAATATCCTATTACTGGGTTGTTCGGCCATTTTATTGTCCAGCCATGCATTTATTGGTCATGCAGCCATGTATGAGGGCAACATAGGGCTATTACTTCAAGCAAGTCAGGTGATTCATTTATTGAGTGCAGGGTATTGGTTTGGTGGGTTATGGCCGTTTTTGTTGTGCCTGCAATTCTTGCGTTTGAAAAAGATACCAACTGAAGTTGCTTGCAATACAGTCGATCAAAATACAGTTGACCTATACTCAGACAGCATCTCAGCGATGAAAAAATTTTCCCTTTACGGCCATTTTGCTGTTTTTTTGGTGATAGCAACAGGCATTATGAGCAGTGTCATCTTAATTCCGGGTTGGCCTACATTCAGTCGTTCCTTGTCTGAGTATCAATCAATGCTATGGCTTAAGATAGTTTTAGTCGCGGGTATGGTACTTTTGGCATTGATTAATCGTTACATCCTAGTCCCTAAGCTCAGGCAGAAAGGAAGCTATCAATTGTTAATAATCAACAGTTGGCTGGAGATCCTCTTAGGAACATGTGCATTATTATGTGTAGCGATTTTTGCTATGCAACCTCCTGCATGATCCCTGTATGATTAGCATGAACCTGACTATTTATCCTAATGGGTATCAAATCACAGCCAATAAGGCTGTGATTTGTAAAATATATCAGCGATAAAATTAACGATAGATCATAAGATGTGACTATTTGGGAAATAATAATGAAACGAGTTATTTGGGCTTTACCTTTTTTTCTGCTTTCCTTTCAGGGAGTAGCAGCACCAATACAAACGGTCAGTAAGCTACAATTTGGCAAAGAATGGGCATTTACCCGTGAGGAAGTTATGCTTGATTGCCGTATGGGTGGAGCGTTGTTTGTAATAAATCCCAGCACCTTGATGCAGTATCCGTTGAATGAGCGGGCAACACAACTGATGAAATCTAATAAAGTTATTGCGACTTCATTAGATACGATCCTCCTTGACGATCCGGCACAACCGAATAAAAAGATGAGCATTGAACCGTTTCAGAAAGCCGCATCGGCTTTATGCGACCATTCAGATAATCAAAAGTAGTGACAAATCAATGCAGTTAACATAATTGGTGGTCGGGTTTATCTGACAGTAATGAAAACGCCTGGAAGTATAAATTTGGTAAATAATGGCCTGTCAACTACTCTTTAAGTGGTAAGTTGTCCTACGTCTCAATGGAAACTTTTAGCACAAGGCTCTCCTAAGAGGGCCAATTTTCCCTAGGCCGAGTAGAGGAATAGACTCGGCCTCTTTTTATTTATCGTGAGGAACGAATATTTTTGCTCTCTTTTCAATAAATTATCTTGTTTTCTTCTATATATAATGAACAAGAGAGGATAAAAACCGTTGTTCGGGCGTAGCTTGACAAGTTATTTTTTTATAAAAAGAACATGAACAAGGGCACGGTAATGACTGCAAGTTAGATTGGGTTTTAACATAAGCTGTGATATCTCCCTGAATTTTATAAGCGAATACTGGTAAAAATAATTAAAGAAAATTTAAATTAAGGGAAGCAGACGTTATCTTGAAATAATTTACATTATGACAACAAATTGTTTTTCATAAATAGTTTGGGGAAAATGTCTAAAAAGCTAATGTCTGACAAGCTTTGATGTAAAAAATATGTTTTTATTTTGTTAAGATTAAATTTGTGTCATAGGGGTATATGGATAAGAGCGAATTTTATCAAGAGCTAGCTGATGGCATGATGGCTCTGCTGTCAGGTGAGTACGATCTCATCGCTTCTCTTGCCAATGCAAGTGCATTGTTATATGAACGTTTGGATGGTGTTAATTGGGTTGGATTTTATTTAGTAGATGGTGATACCCTAATTTTGGGGCCATTTCAGGGTAAAATCGCCTGTGTTCGTATTCCTGTCGGAAAAGGTGTCTGTGGAACGGCTGTTGCAACTAATACAATACAACGTATTTCAGATGTGCACGCTTTTCCCGGTCATATCGCTTGTGATGCTTCCAGTAATGCAGAAATTGTTCTTCCTTTGGAAATCAATGGAAAGATTATTGGTGTTTTAGATATTGATAGCACGATTTTCGATCGGTTTGATATGAGTGATGAAAAAGGCTTAAAAGCGCTAGTTATCAGGCTTTGTGAACATTTAAGGCAATGTGTAGTGTCAAAATATCTACAACAGAATGTAACTTAACATACGTATAACGTGGCATTTATCAGTAACGCTATTATAATGTCGCCTGTTCATGCCTGCGCTGGTTGGCAAAACCGTTGTAATCAGGAAATTTCATGGAAAATCAACCTAAGTTGAACAGTAGTAAAGAAGTCATTGCTTTCTTGGCTGAGCGTTTCCCGCTTTGTTTTGTAGCAGAAGGTGAAGCACGTCCTTTGAAGATTGGTATCTTCCAGGATATCGTTGAACGTATTCAGGGCGAAGAGTGTTTAAGTAAAACACAACTTCGTTCTGCCTTGCGCTTGTATACATCCAGTTGGCGTTACCTCTATGGTGTAAAAGAGGGCGCTCAGCGTGTTGACCTTGACGGTAATATATGTGGTGAGTTGGAAATAGAACATATTGAACATGCCCGTCAGCAATTAGTTGAAGCTAAAGCGCGAGTTCAAACTCAGCGAGCTGAACAGCGTGCCAAGAAACGTGAAACCGAAAACGTATCAGACAAAAAAAGTGAACGCCCTGTGAGTAAAAAGCCGGCTCCTCGCCGTCAAAAAACAGGTGATGGTGCAAAACGCCCAGAACGTTCGCAAAATCGTCTGCAACAATCGCGTAAACCAGCAGAGAAAACTACACGGCCTGAATTAACTTCAGTTACCGACGTCTCTTCTTTGAAAGTCGGCCAGACAATCAAAGTAAATGTAGGAAAAAGCATAATGGATGCATCTGTGCTTGAAATTGCAAAAGATGGTGTAAGAGTGCAGTTACCTACTGGTTTGGCAATGATTGTACGCGCAGAACACTTAAAGTTCTGATACGGAGGCCAACTCGGGCATGAACAAACTCATTATTTTGGCTTTCGTTTTAGGTCTATCGTTTTCTGGTGCAGGATATGCTGATACCAGTAATGGTAACGGGGCTGGCAACAACAATGCTAATGCTAACAATGTAACCAGCAACGATGTTACCAATAACAATGCTACCAACAATACCGTTACTAATAATAAGGCTGCCAATGGCAATGCCGCTAATGGTCATAAAACTGTTGTAGTCAGTTTGAATCAGCTGCCTGATTTAAAACCGGAGCTACAACATCCAACAGTCAGTAAGCGAATAGTTTCTCGCTTTCTTCGTTCCCATTATCGCCAATTTTATTTGGATGCAGATTTTTCAGGAAAGATTTTTGATCGTTACCTGAATTTATTGGATTATGGGCACAATGTTTTTCTGGCATCAGATATCGCACAATTTGCGAACCAAAAGGGCGCATTAGGGAAAGAGCTTGAAAACGGTGACTTAAAGCTACCTTATGCCTTGTTTAATTTGATGCAAAAGCGTCGTTTTGAGCGCTACCAATATGTTCTTTCTCGTTTAGAGCGGCCAATTGATCTTAATGGCAATGGTACGATTGAAACAGAACGTTCCAAGGCTCCGTGGCCAACGAGTGTTGAAGAATTGGATAAACTTTGGGATGCCAAAATTAAATCTGATTGGATAAACCTCAAACTATCTGGCAAAAGCGATAAAGAAATCAAAGAAACTCTGGTTAAGCGTTATCGGATGTTATTGAAACGCCTCACTCAGACCAAGAGTGAAGATGTTTTCCAAACAGTGATGATGGCTTTTGCTCGTGAAATAGACCCACATACCAGCTATCTTTCTCCTCGTGATACAGAACAGTTTAATTCAGAAATGAGCTTGTCTCTTGAAGGCATTGGTGCTGTTTTACAATACGAGGATGAATATATTGTCATTCGCTCACTCGTTGCTGGAGGGCCTGCGGCTAAAAGCAACTTACTGAAAGTGGGGGATAAAATCATAGGTGTTGGACAAATTGGTAAACCTATTGTGGATGTTGTTGGATGGCGTCTGGAAGATGTTGTTGCATTAATCAAAGGGCCAAAAGGAAGTAAAGTCCGCCTTGAGATCATCCCAAGTGCAAAAGGTACCAAGAATCACATCATTACTCTCACTCGTGAGAATATTCGCCTCGAAGACAATGCAGTTAAGATGTCGGTGAAAACTGTTGGCAAAGAAAAAGTCGGTGTCCTTGATATACCGAGCTTTTATGTTGGTTTGACTAATGATGTAAAAGTACAGTTACAGAAACTCACTAAACAGGGCGTTTCCGCGATCGTGATTGATTTGCGCAGTAATGGTGGCGGAGCATTAACAGAGGCTGTATCGCTTTCTGGTTTGTTCATTCCTACAGGCCCAGTTGTTCAAATCCGGGATAATACAGGTCGGATTAAAGAAGATTCGGATACTGATGAAGCGGTCTATTATAAAGGCCCTTTGGTTGTCTTGGTTGATGATAGAAGCGCTTCAGCGTCTGAAATTTTTGCTGCTGCGATGCAAGATTATGGACGAGGGTTAATTGTTGGGGAACCTACTTTTGGTAAAGGTACAGTTCAGCAATATCGTCCTTTGAATCGTATCTATGACCAAATGTTAAAGCCTGATTGGCCGGAAATTGGCTCTGTGCAATATACTATTCAGAAGTTTTACCGGGTAAATGGTGGCAGTACCCAGCTTAAGGGAGTTACACCTGATATCGTTATGCCGACAGGGGAAGATCCTTCTGAAACAGGTGAAAGCCAAGAAGACAATGCATTACCGTGGGATAGTATCCCACCTGCAAGCTATAGTTCTTCAAAGGTAATTTCAACTTTGGTTCCATTACTGACTAAGTTGCATAATCAACGTATTGCCAGTGATCCTGAGTTTAAATATATCAAACAAGACATGGTGTATTACAAAACCATAAAGGATCGTAAGGGTGTTTATTCCTTAAATTATGCTGAAAGAGAAAAAGAAAATAAGGAATATGAAGCAATTAAGCTGAATCGCATTAATGAACGATTTAAACGGGAAGGGAAAAAGCCACTTAAGTCGCTTGAAGACTTACCAAAAGACTATAAAGGGCCGGATCCTTACTTGGATGAATCAGTAAAAATTGCTCTGGATTTGTCACATCAGCCTGCTGAAATTGCTGTAACGAAGTAGTTTGTAGGCTCGTTATTAGAAGGCCGGCTTGATAGCTGGCCTTTTTTTATCACATTGTAAAGTTGTGTTGATTGTATCGCTTAACATCTTAAAAAACTTGAATAATATAGGTTCAGCCCCCATTTTATGGTTCAGTTCTTAGTTGAATGGTTTGATTATTAGAGGAAGCAAATTTATATGATGAGAATAGCCTTGTTCCTTCTCACTAACCTTGCTGTCATGGTTGTGTTTGGGATAATACTTTCACTTACAGGGGTTCAGCGAAGCAGTGTTGCAGGCCTCATGATTATGGCTGGTCTGTTTGGTTTTGGTGGAGCATTCATTTCTTTGTTAATGTCGAAATGGATGGCTTTACGTTCTGTTGGTGGGCAAGTTATCGAAAAACCTTCCAATGAAACCGAAGCCTGGTTGATGGAAACAGTGCGCCGCCAGTCCGAGCAGGTTGGCATTACTATGCCGCAAGTGGCTATCTATGACGCTCTTGATATCAATGCGTTTGCGACAGGAGCCCGTCGAAATGCTTCTTTGGTCGCAGTCAGTACAGGGTTGCTGAACAACATGAGCCGTGATGAAGCTGAGGCCGTCATTGCTCATGAAATTAGTCACATTGCTAATGGCGATATGGTAACGATGACTCTTTTGCAGGGTATCGTGAATACATTTGTTATCTTTATTTCACGCATCATTGCGCAGGCAGCAGCAAGCTTTCTTTCCAGCAGTGATGATGAAAGTGAGAGCAGCAGCAATGGTAACCCTATCGTGTATATGGTGCTTTCCATGGTACTGGAACTTGTATTCGGTATTCTGGCAAGTATTATCACCATGTGGTTCTCCCGCTACCGTGAATTCCATGCCGATGCAGGGTCTGCAAAATTGGTTGGGCGTGAAAAGATGATTGCTGCATTACAGCGTCTTAAAACCAGCTATGAACCTCAGGAAGAGGGCAGTATGATGGCATTTTGTATCAATGGTAAGGGTAAGAGTTTCAGCGAGTTGTTCTTATCTCATCCGCCATTAGATAAGCGAATTGAAGCATTACGTAATAACGAATATGTAAAATAATATTTTAAGTTCCTTAATCAGGGAGCTTGAAAAAGTTAGCGAGAAGCCGGAACTCTTTTGGAGTTCCGGCTTCTTTTGGAGTATATGTTTAAACGATTTTGATTAACTGCTTTAAATAAAACAGCTAATTCCTCTCAAATTCGCTTAGTGTTGACTCAATGCAACTTCTTCCTCTTGTTCTAAGATATCTTTCTTAGTTTGCCCCATCAATTGGCTGGTGATTGTACCGGCTGCCATTGCACCATTGACATTTAACGCGGTGCGTCCCATATCGATAAGTGGTTCAACTGAAATCAGCAGGGCGACTAAAGTTACAGGAAGCCCCATGGCTGGCAAAACAATCAAGGCTGCAAAAGTTGCACCACCACCAACACCGGCAACGCCTGCGGAACTAATGGTTACAATCCCAACCAGAGTTGCTATCCATAATGGATCAAAAGGATTAATGCCTACGGTTGGAGCAACCATCACTGCTAACATGGCCGGATAAATACCAGCACAGCCGTTTTGACCGATTGTTGCACCAAAAGTGGCAGAGAAACTGGCGATAGATTCGGGGACGCCAAGGCGGCGAGTTTGTGTTTCAACATTCAGCGGAATACTTGCTGCACTTGAGCGGCTGGTAAATGCGAATGTTAATACAGGCCCTGCTTTTTTGAAAAATTTCAGTGGATTAATACCGGTAATTGCCAGAAGCCCGCCGTGTACAACAAACATTAATCCGAGGGCAATATAGGAAGCAACGACAAAGTTACCTAATTGTGCGATGTCATGAATGTTGGAACTAGCAACAACTTTGGTCATCAACGCCATAACACCATAAGGCGTCAGGAGCATAACCAGTCTTACTAATTTCATTGCCCAAGCTTGCATGGTATCAATGGCAACCAGTGCGCGCTCACCTCGCTCATGATCATCTTTAAGCATTTGCAATGCAGCGATACCTAAAAATGTCGCAAAAATCACAACGCTGATAATGGATGTCGGGTGTGCTCCAGTCAGATCAGCAAAAGGGTTTTTAGGGATAAAAGAGAGAATGATTTGCGGCACACTCATATCTGCAACTTTACCAACATAATTGGTTTCGATAGCGGATAAACGAGCCGTCTCTTGAGTTCCTTGAATTAAGCCTGCTGCGCTTAGCCCAAATAAATTGGCAATAATGATACCCAGTAGGGCGGATATTGCTGTGGTGAACAACAATGTACCAATTGTCAGGAAACTGATTTTGCCTAAAGAAGATGCCTTATGTAAGCGTGCAACAGCGCTCAGAATTGAAGCAAAGACCAAAGGCATAATAACCATTTGCAATAGTTGTACATAGCCGTTACCAACAATATTGAACCACTTTATTGATTCTTTTACTGTCGGATTATCTGTGCCATAGATAATGTTCAGAGCTAATCCAAAGACAACGCCCACAATTAGTGCAATAAGCACTTTTTTGGATAAGCTCCATTTATTTGAACTGGTTTTTGCCAATAAAATAAGCAGTGCGACAAAAACGAGCACATTGATGATGAGTTGTATATTCATCCCTAGTCTCCAAAAATTTTACCCCTTCATCTTGTAAGTTGTTGCTTTTATTCGTAGCGCTACAACTTGCAATCTATCGGGCATAATAATAGTTATATGATCTGTAGTTTTTGATTCATGGTATGTGTGTGCTAAGTGATGACAGGTAACTTTCAAGCAGCTAATTGATTATTGGTGCTGTAAATTCAAAAACCATCGGAGATGCATACCATGACAATCTGTATGGATGAATAATATCAGTATAAAAATTATGTTTCTTATAATTAAATGGAATTAAATATAATTATTTTTCACAAAAGAGTAAAAATGGTTATAAGGCCTAATCTATTTGGTCTTACTTTCCATAATTATTTTTTATTAGATACGCAGGATTGGGGAATTAACAATGCTGGCGGAAAATGAAAAAACAATATCAAGAAATATTGTTTATGTTTTAAAGGATGACCCTATCTAGTAAATAGGGCCATTATCTTAGTAATGCATTATAAATTAGTTAATTGTATAAATTTTGTAACTTATCAATTTGTAATTTGTCGAGCGACAATTTATCAAATGGTAATTTATCAAAATAATGATTGAGTGAAAAATTGATGTGTTGGGGAAGGGCAATCGCAATAACCACGACCAAAACAGCAATAGCTCGCTCCGCTTTTTTACGCTCTTTGCCTCTGAGAATAGGAATGCAAAAACGTGTTCTCAGGGGCCATAAGAGCGGAATGCCGGCAGGAGTGAGCATATCTGCGATAAGGTGGCTGATATAGCCTACAACCATTGCATGGATAAAATCGGTAGGAATAGGCCAATCGGCAGGTATTTCAGTTTGGAAAAGAATAATCCCTGCTATCAGTGCCAATAAACTGTGCGTAAAACCGCGGTGCCCGCATAACCGTGCAATGGGGATGGATATAAAGCGAAATAACCTTCCTAAAGTGGAACTGGGGTGATCAATATCAGGTAACAATGAAGCCAAAAGTACGCCCGGGAGCATATGTAACCAATCTCCTTGAGCTATTTCTGGTGTGATTTGTAGCTGGTGAGCCAATACAAGGCTGGCAACGGAAAAAAGGAGGTGCCCTTCTGCTGTCATAACGTTTTATACTAATTATTTATGCTGATTGCTGTTTATACATACAGTTGGCAGTATAGAGTGTTTCGCATGAGGATGGTAGAGGGTAAATAAGAAAAATCTGTTATTTATTAATATATAACACTATTATTTAGCTAGTTTTTTCCTAGATCAGCTAAAAAAGTCATATGGAGATTGAAATTTGCGCTGCTAAATCTAGTTGGAGAAAGTTTGAAAAATAGCAGCGCAATAGGTGTTAGCTAATATTTTCTTTCGTTAACTTTTCCAGTGAGCTTAACTTAATATCAGCTAATGACCAGCGCGGGTCATTGAAATTTTGGGCTGATGGAACAACGATGGAACGCATTCTTGCCGCTTTGGTCGCTATCATTCCATTAAATGAATCTTCTAAGGTAATACAATGAATTGGATTGATACCAAGTTGAGCGGCTGCCTGCAAATAAACTTCGGGATGAGGTTTGCTGTAAGGTAGTTTGGCGGCTGAAACAACGGTATCAAAGTAATGCCGTAAATTAAACAATTCAAGTACTTCTTCCAACATTTCGTGAGGAGATGCCGAGGCTAAACCAATTTTTAGTCCACGTTCCCGGCAGAGGTTCAACGCATGTTCTACACCAGGTAACAGAGGGCGTTTTTCTTTTACTAAGCGAACGACATGATCAATGATACGTTGTTCAACCTCACTTTTAGATGCTCCTTGCCACGGTGATGCTTGGTACCACAGCTCAACGACGTGGTCTATCCGCAATCCCAACGTATCAGGCAATGTTTTTGCTAATGTTAAATCGACCCCTAATTCGCTGAATACGAATTTTTCCCCTTGTTCCCAGTAAGGCTCAGAATCAATGAGCAAGCCATCCATATCAAAAATAGCGGCTTCTATAGATAAACAAAATGACATTTCATATCTCTCTGCAATGATAGTCGCGATTAGTAAGGATTAATTGTAACAATCTCCATAAGTTAAGTCTTGTCACGGGGAAGAATGTGTGAACAGCCTGACTGAAATATAGAGAAAGCGCTATAACCACTGATACATAATTTGCCCCCAATGTCAGGGCGGAGATATAAGCCGAGTTCTATTGTCAGTCGCTTATGCCGAATCCAAGGTTTATTCACTTGATTTTTGATGAAAAGGCATGGGGGTTGATAGCTCAATTTATCGTCTTGGTTCAGCCCCAAGCT
This sequence comes from Xenorhabdus santafensis, assembly GCF_033949405.1. Taxonomy (NCBI): domain Bacteria; kingdom Pseudomonadati; phylum Pseudomonadota; class Gammaproteobacteria; order Enterobacterales; family Morganellaceae; genus Xenorhabdus; species Xenorhabdus santafensis. The sequence goes on from NZ_VCDN01000046.1 coordinate 72,403, forward strand.
CTACATTTGAATTCATCTATGGTTATAAGATACAAAATGACTAGGCGATTTGCTGAAACAAAACGAAGACATAACACTGAGTTTTTGCTTCAACTGGTTTGATGAATAAAGTTGCTCAAACCCATACCTTAAACCCAAAGCTGCGTTCTGTAAGTGACCTCCAATGGTTGGTCAACCAATATTGGGGTTGCTTCATCTGGTGTGGACTTTTTTCTCACCTCTACCTTGAGACTGATCTCAACTATTCCTATCTAACCAGTATAAAATCCATTGCTATACTCTGTATTAAATGTTTTTTCTGTTTATGCATAGTAGTGTGCAGATATGAATAAATTAAGACAATTACATATTATAATTAATTGTTTTTATGGAGAATTTAAAACAATGGGGTATTCACAAGCTGGGTATGTAGCTATTGCTAAACGAATCTTGGGTTGGGTGATTTTTATACCCGCTTTTTTATCAACTATCGTCTCAATTGTAAATCTGGCATGGCAACATGGCCTTAAAGGTGATGGAATTAATGCCGTATTCAATGATTTTATCAAGATGATGGCAGAAATGATTAAATTCAATACACCTTTTTTAGATTTTTTCTGGAAAAACTCACCAACGCCTGATCGAGTGATGGGAGTGACCAGTGTAAATATCAGTTTTATTGTTATTTATTTTTTAATGTTTGTCGGCTTGGCGATGAGTGCATCTGGTTTAAGAATGTACCGCCAATTTAAATACATTAAAGAACATATTGAAGATCAAATGCTCCTTGAAGATACTAAAGAAAATGGAATGACTAAGGAGCAGTTAATAGAAAAAATTAAATTTCCCCGCCATAGCTTATTTAGCCAAATCTTTACTCTCTACATATCACCAGTCATCATCGGAGCAATAGTTTATTTTCTATTCAGGCTATTGGGTTGGTAATATAAAAATAATAGCTGCGCAAGGATGAACTACGCAGCTTTTTGATATTCATAGTTATATCGTTTTAGGCGAATCTATTCCATTTTTATTTTATTCACATTTTCTAATGTGAGCGCTTTTACTTTTTCCTTGGAAAGCACTTAGTATTAATAACTTTTTGTATGGTTATTCAGATAAGATTTGATCAATTATGCTTTGCGCTACGATGAAGTTATTTCCTCCGAAAAGGTTACATCGATTCAGCAAATGATAGAGTTGGTAAATGGGTTGACGCTCAATAAAATCATGTGGCAATGGCCAAATGCTTTGGTAACCATCAAAAATTTGCAGAGGAAGTTCCGGATAAAGAGGCAACATCGCCAGATCGCATTCACGATCTCCCCAATAACAGGCCGGATCAAATATTACAGCACATTCATCATTCAATGACGCGCAATTGGTAGGCCACAAATCACCTTGTAAAAGAGAAGGTTGAGGGTGGTGAGAGTGTAATTTATCACTGATTATTTGGACAATCTGATTAATATCGCCAAATATCATTCCGTTATCCGCCGCGATTTGTAATTGCCAGCCTATCCGTTTTTCGGCATAAAACTGATTCCAGCGTTTTTGCCAGCCATTGGGTTGTATGGTGGTCGCAAGCATATTATCAAAGTCAAAACCAAACTTTGGTTGTTCACTCCATTGATGCAGCTTCGCTAAGTGTTGGCCGAAGCAATATGCGCTATGGGCATTGAATGGCTTAAGAGGAAGATATTCCAGCAAGAGGAAACTATACTCGCGATCATGCCCCACGCCAAATACTTCAGGAACACGAATTGTTTTACTGCGAGCCAATAATTCTAACTGCTCTGCTTCCGCTTTAAAAATTGGCAGCATTTCTTTCACATTGGATTTGACAAAAATATACTGTTCGCCATATTCAATGCACCAAGAACGATGTATATCGCCACCCGTTAATTCTGTTTTATTGTGAATTTCAGCGTCACCAAAATGCTCACTTAATAGACGGTTCACGGTCTGCCACATGATACACCTCATTAAGTTGACAATTGCTAAGCTCATATTACAGCCAGATGCAACATTTGAACAGGATAAAAAGAAATTTAATAGCAATTAATAAGGCCATATCTCAAATTTGATATGGCGCTCGACGTTGGTTAATTTGATTTTTCTGGAGCTGATACAGTTTGAGGGGACGTTCTATTGCTAAATTCTTTGTTCGCTTTTTTACGAGCCAGTCTTATTTGGCTATAAATAAGTGCTGCGACGAAAAAGATTGCTTGAATAATGACAATGCACGGCCCTGTTTCTCCATCAATATGGAAGCTGATAATTGTACCGAGCACACTGGATGCCACGGAGGCAATCGTGGCGACAATCAGCATGCGATCAAAACTCCGGCAAAGAATAAAAGCAATGATGCCAGGTGAAATCAGCATTGCAATCACAAGAATAATGCCCACTGCTTGCAGCGATGCGACAATAGTTAGCGCCAATAGAGACAACAATCCGTAATGCAATAGCTTAACAGGCAGGCCAACAACACGTGCCTGATTGGGGTCGAAGCAATAGAGCATAAAATCTTTTCGTTTCAGTAATACAACTGCAAGCGTGATCCCTGCAATGCACAGTGTTTGAAGTAATTCATTTTGTGTGATGCCAAGGATACTGCCAAACAATATATGTGTCAGGTGCTGATCGGTGTCTATCCGGGTAAATAAAACTAATCCAAATGCAAACATGCCAGAAAAAACAATCCCCATGACTGTATCTTCTTTAACTCTGCTGTGTTCTTTCAAGTATCCAGTGGCAAATGCACAAAATATGCCGGATAAAAAAGCCCCTATTGCAAGCGGTATGCCAGCGACAAAGGCCAGAACGATACCAGGCAGAACTGCATGGGAAATGGCATCTCCCATCAGTGACCAGCCTTTTAAGACCAGATAACAAGACAGTACTGCACAGACCGCGCCCACCATAATGGCCGCCAGAATGGCTCGCTGCATAAAATCGTGCATAAATGGTTCAGTGATTAACTCAATAAATTCATTCATGGATGCTTTCCTGAGTTAAGGCCATAGATTCCTTTCTGGCGCGTCTGCGAGAAGCCAACATGCCGTGTTTGGGAGCAAAGAAAAAAGCCAGCAAAAAGATTAATGTTTGCATCGTGACTATCACTCCACCTGTTGCGCCATTGAGGAAATAGCTTAGATATGCCCCGGCACCACTTGTGAGTGAGCCAATAACCACAGCAATGATCAGTAGATTCTTAAATCTGTCTGTCAATAAGTAGGCCGTTGCCCCAGGAGTGACAACCATAGCAATGACCAAAATGGCTCCTACCGTTTGTAGTGCAGCAACAGTGCAGGCACTTAATAAAGTAAAGAAAATTATTTTTAATCTTAATGGGGATAAACCGATAGATCTCGCATGGGTTTCATCAAAGAAAACAACCAACAAATCTTTCCAGAGCAGCATTAAAACCACAAAGGAAACGGCGATAATAATCTCGACTTGTAGAACGTCTTCATCAGCAATACCTAAGATATTGCCCATAATAATTGTTTGCACATTCACAGAAGTGGGATTTAAAGAAACGATGAGCAACCCAACGGCAAAAAACGTTGAGAATATAAACCCGATCACAGCATCTTCACGCAATCGAGTAATGTGGCGTACTAATGTCATTGATAACGCGGCGAGCATGCCGGTAAAAAAAGCGCCACCAGCATAAGGCAAACCCAAAGCATATGCGCCGGCCACGCCAGGTACAACGGAGTGGGAGAGGGCGTCTCCCATCAATGACCAGCCTTTCAACATCAAATAAGCGGATAAAAAAGCACAGACGGCACCAACGATGGAACTTACCCACATAGCTTTTACCATGTAGTTGTAATTGAAAGGCTGTAATAACAACTCCATCATGGCTAATTTTCCTTCTGTTTTGGACTCTGTCGTGGAGGAACATGATGGTCATGCCCATAAAAGACGGCCGCACGCTCATCATCAGTAATGACGGTCAGTGAACGAGGATCATCATCATCATGTAATTCGGGGCCGGAAAGATTGATATGGCGTAAAACACCACCGAACGTAATTTCCAAATTCTTTTGAGTAAAAGTGGTTTCAGTTTGCCCACTGGCCAATACCGTACGGTTAATCAAAATAACGTGATCGCAAAATTCGGGCACACTTCCGAGGTTATGAGTGGAGACTAAAATTAAATGGCCTTCATCTCGCAAATCACGCAGTAAACTAATGATGGCATTTTCCGTTTTAACATCAACGCCAGTAAAAGGCTCATCCAGAAGCAATACCTTCCCTTCCTGAGCTAATGCCCGGGCTAAAAACGCCCGTTTTTTCTGCCCGCCAGAGAGCTCACCAATTTGCCGGTCGCGCAGCCCGCTTAGGCCAACACGCTCGAGGGCTTTCTCCACGATTTCGTGATCATGCTTACTGGGGCGGCGCAAGAATCCCATTTTTCCATAGCGACCCATCATCACAACATCGGAAACTAAAACCGGGAAGTTCCAATCAACTTCTTCAGTTTGTGGGACATATGCGATGATATTTTGTTTTAACGCCATTTTGATCGGCTGGCTATTAAGGGTAACTTTACCTTGGGAAGGGTTTACCAGCCCCATAATGGTTTTAAATAATGTGGATTTCCCACTGCCATTCATGCCAACCAATGCGCAAATCGTGCCACCAGTAATATCAAAACTGGCATCATAGATTGCAGTATGTCCATTGTTATAAGTGACGGTAGCGTTATCGACAATTAAATGAGGTGGCTCAATTAGTGGTCGCTGGTTCAACGATGAGCTGTTCATTGATTAAACCCTTTTGCAATGGTGTCAACAGTCGTGTTAAGTAAATCAATATAAGTAGGAACTGGCCCTTTTGCGGTGGAGAGAGAGTCTACATAAAGTACGCCGCCGTAACGTGCCCCGGTTTCTTTACTGACTTGTTTTGCTGGTTTATCTGAGACAGTACTTTCACTGAAGACTACGGGGATCTTATTGGCTTTTACGGTATCAATAACACTGCGTACCTGTTGAGGGGAGCCTTGTTCTTCAGCGTTGATTGGCCATAAGTAAACTTCTTTGAAACCATAGTCTTGCGTGAGATAGCTGAAAGCACCTTCACTGGTCACTAGCCAACGCTGTTCTTGCGGAATGCGTGAAAGCCGCTCTCTAAGTGGTGAGTCTAACTGGGCAATTTTTTCTGCATAGGCTTTGGCATTGCGATTATAGATTTCAGCATTTGCTGGATCGTGCGTGACAAGCGCTTTACGAATATTTTCGATATAAATCAGAGCATTTTTTGGTGACATCCAAGCATGAGGGTTGGGGTTTTTATTGTAAGGTCCTTCACGAATAGGCAGAGGGGTAATGCCTTCAGTAATGACAGCAACAGGTATATCTTTCATATTTTCAAAAAAACGTTCAAACCAACGCTCAAGATTCAATCCGTTCCAAAGAATAAGGTCGGCACGTTTTGCTTTGATAATATCTTTTGGTGTTGGTTGATAATCGTGAATTTCTGCACCGGGTTTTGTTATGGACTCGACAATGGCGGCGTCACCGGCGATATTTTGAGCCATATCTTGAATTATGGTGAATGTCGTAACAACCCTGAATTTTTTCTCAGCATGGGCAAGTTGACTAAAGAAGAACATTGCTGATAGCGCAATGAACAAGGTAAATATGGGGAAAACAGAAATAGAGTGCTTTTTGACCATTATAATAAACCTTACTTGTTATACATATAATTATTGATAATGATTATCAGTATCATTTGTGTAAAGTCAAGGTGTTAACGAATTAAATTCGTAATAGATTTGATAGCTGCATGCTTAATTTCCGATAACTCAACATGGCAGTCATGACACCATGCGAACAAAAAAACAAGATATTGTCCAGAGTTATCCAAGATAAATAGATTAATTTATTTTGATAAATATAGCCCATAGATTTTGAGTTGTGCCTGCCATGCCAAAACTGCCTTCTTATCCATTCCTGTAAGCTTAGATAATGCTGCTAACGAGAGTGGAGAGTGTAGCCAACAAGATGTCACTTGAAAGTTGATAGGCATAACAGAAAAATATTTTTCTGTTATCAATAAAATTATATATCCTTTATAAGATCAATTTTATCTTAGGGGAAAACGCGTGAAATTAAGATCCGGCTATATTGCATTAGCTCTGTTATTGGTGGGATGCTCGGGACAGAATGCGCAGCAATCAAGCGCCAAAACTCAGCCAACTGCAAAACAACGTATGCTTAATGACAACAGCGTTGTTTTTGGCTCTCGAAAGTTTACAAATAAACTTGAGCCGACACCATTTGACGCCTTCATTGAACAAGCATCAAAACGCTATGGTGTTGATGAAATGCTTATTAAAGCGATTATTCAAGTGGAATCTGGTTTTCGCCCTGAAGTTATCAGTAAATCAAATGCTGTTGGATTAATGCAAATTAAAGCATCTACAGCGGGACGGGATGCTTACAGAATGAAAGGCAAATCCGGGCAGCCAACGATACGAGAGTTGAAAGATCCGGCAACCAATATTGACCTTGGCACTGCCTATATCAGCATATTGAAAAAACAGCATTTAGGTGGGATCGTTAACCCTGAAACGTTGTATTATGCCACGATAGTCGCTTATGTGAATGGCGCAGGAGCTCTGTTACGGACATTTGATTCCAATCGGGCTTTGGCTATCACCAAAATCAATCGAATGACGCCAAATGAATTCTATCAATATGTGCAAAATAATCATCCTGCCCCACAGGCTCCGCGTTATTTATGGAAAGTGAAAAATGCTTATCGTGCATTAGGGGAAGTTCAATGATGGCATAGCCCACTATTTTCTATTTTTCATTAAAAATGATGGTAGGCTTGGTGTTTTTTTAAAAAAGTTTATAGCATCAGTGAATGCTTGCTTTCTTATCCTTGTAAACCTACTAGGCCAATTTGGATTGATGTTAGTATAATAGTCTTCATTTCTCATTTTTTGGATTAAATCAAACAATTCATCATCATTTTTGATAGCACATACCACATTAAACGGTGCAATATATTTTGGTAATACAAATATGGCGGGATAATTAGTGGTTGGATCAGTAAAAGGATTCTCTGTATCTGCACCATGGTGTATAAGGTTATTTTCAGCAATCAAGACATTAATATCATTTATGATTTTCATGATTCGCCTAGTAACAACGCCCATATCAGGTTGTTTTTCGTAATTTTTAAGATTGCTTTCACTACAGCTGGGGTGGATACCGGCATTTTTATCATGTTTTATGATTTTATCGTTTTCTCCATAATCAGCGATATGTACCCCGACTAATAGTAAATCATAATCTGCTGTTAATGGTTTGCTTTGTTTATTGGGAGCTAACACTTTGATAGGTGCGTTTTTGTGAAGAACTTTAAAATATTGTTCTTCTTGTGTTTGACTTGAGTTTGATGGGACTAGTTCGAACGAATATTTTCTTTTATCTTCTCTCATTGAGAAATAAGCATTAACATTTTGGGAATTACAGTCTTTTTTAATAATATTTTGATTCATTAGTTCTTGCAATCGCTTGCTGGTTATTTCTAAAGGGATTGATGTTGCATAACCAGCATTAATGCAATCTTTTACTTTCTGAGTAAATTCCTTAGTTATTGCACTAGGGGAGCCTTCGAGTTTGCTAAATGATTGATCTTCACAAATGAATCCTGCCTGGGGCCCCCAAGTTGAGCTTTTTCCTTTAATATCAAGTGATTTGGTAGGATACCCATCCCTAATTAATGAACCAGCCAGGCTTTCTACTGGACGGATACCGATAATACAATTACTGGCCGCTGCATATCGCTGTAGTATAATTACATGATTATAATCAATGCCACCTAGGAAACTTGCTAAACCTGCAATCAACTCATTAGGTGACTGTGAAATTTCTTCTTTTGCATTGTGTTCAGTTTGCATACAAAAACCTTTTACTTACTTTCAATGTGAAACACACAATAAACTTAATGTGCCTTTTTGATTATTTTAGATTCCTTTAACTGGATTATAACTGTAAGAAAATATATCTCTATGTTTTTTATCATTAAAATTTAAGGTGAATCAGACTTATATATAAAGTTTTTGTTTTTATATCTGTGATATTAATGAAATATATAGAGGATGAGTGGTTTTTATTTTAATTCATTAAAATTCAGGGAATATATGTTATATGGAATAAACTAAAGTATCGTATGTATGCTAAATAAAATATGGTGATTCAGCGCAAACAATATAATAATTTAATGAAACATGATTTTCTCAATAATAAAAAAAAGAAAAAATGTCGCTGTATCGCAAAAAGATAGATTTTTTTGTTAAAAAACAAAAAGCTTTCTGTCTATGGAATGCATACCGAAAAAATAGCTTTTGATTTTCCAAAAGAATAAATAATTATCAGTTAATTGATCAAATTGATTTGATATCAATATGAACTATTTCAACATCTGTTCTGTGTGATAGTATGTTCAACGAGTTAGGATAAATGTACCGGATACATCTGAATAATGTGCCATAAATGTGTACACATCTTGCGGAGTGAAGCAAGAGTTTGTTTCTAACGTATTGATTAACAATGAATTTGATTTAATACAAGTGATCTTTCGTATGGGTCACCACTGTATATAAGGATTTTAAATGCCTGTAATTACTCTTCCTGATGGTAGTCAACGTCAATTTGAGCATGCTGTTTCTGTAATGGATGTGGCGCGTGATATCGGTACTGGTTTGGCAAAAGCGTGTATTGCCGGCCGTGTTAATGGTGAATTGGTTGATGCTTGTGAATTAATCGAAGCTGATGCAAATCTTGCTATTATCACCAGCAAAAACGATGAAGGTCTGGAAATAATCCGTCACTCATGTGCTCACTTATTAGGCCATGCAATCAAACAATTGTGGCCTAACACTAAGATGGCCATTGGCCCAGTGATTGACAATGGTTTCTATTACGATATCGATTTGGATCGCTCTTTGACGCAGGAAGATATCGAGTTGCTTGAAAAGCGCATGCTGGAACTTGCCAAAAAAGACTATGACGTCATTAAGAAAAAAGTCAGCTGGCAGGAAGCGCGCGACACATTTGCAGCTCGTGGCGAAGAATATAAGGTCCAGATTCTGGATGAGAATATCAGCCGTGATGATCGCCCTGGCTTATATTTCCATGAAGAATATGTTGATATGTGCCGTGGGCCGCATGTTCCCAATATGCGTTTCTGCCATCATTTCAAACTGCAAAAAGTTGCAGGGGCATATTGGCGTGGCAATAGCGACAACAAAATGTTGCAGCGTATTTATGGCACGGCCTGGGCTGATAAGAAACAGCTCAATGCTTATTTACAGAGATTGGAAGAAGCGGCCAAACGCGATCACCGCAAAATTGGTAAGCAGCTTGATTTGTATCATATGCAAGAAGAAGCGCCAGGCATGGCTTTCTGGCATAACGATGGCTGGACTATTTTCCGTGAACTGGAAACTTTTGTCCGCATGAAGCTTAAAGAGTACCAATATCAGGAAGTTAAAGGTCCATTCATGATGGATCGCATCCTGTGGGAAAAAACAGGTCACTGGGAAAACTATAAAGAAAATATGTTTACCACTTCATCGGAGAACCGCGAATATTGCGTAAAACCGATGAACTGCCCGGGTCATGTCCAGATTTTTAATCAGGGTTTGAAATCTTATCGTGATTTGCCTCTGCGTATGGCTGAATTTGGCAGCTGTCACCGTAATGAACCATCGGGTGCATTGCACGGATTGATGCGTGTGCGTGGTTTTACTCAGGATGATGCACACATTTTCTGTACTGAAGAACAAATTCAGCAGGAAGTTAGCAGCTGCATCAAAATGATTTATGATGTATACAATACTTTTGGTTTTGAGAAGATTATTGTTAAATTATCAACTCGCCCAGAAAAACGTATTGGTACGGATAAACAATGGGATGAAGCAGAAGCGGATCTCGCTAAAGCCCTCACCCAAAATGGTATCGAATTTGAATACCAACCGGGAGAAGGGGCATTTTATGGCCCTAAAATTGAATTTACTCTCTATGATTGTTTGGATCGTGCGTGGCAATGTGGTACTGTGCAACTGGATTTTTCACTGCCAGCGCGTTTGAGTGCGTCATATGTGGGTGAAAATAACGAACGTAAGGTTCCTGTAATGATTCACCGTGCGGTTCTGGGCTCTCTGGAACGCTTCATCGGGATTCTGACAGAAGAATATGCTGGGTTTTTCCCAACATGGTTGGCACCTCAGCAGGTCGTCGTCATGAATATTACCGACGGTCAGGCAAATTATGTACAGGAATTGGTTAAAAAACTTCAAGATGCAGGCATTCGTGCAAAAGCAGACTTGAGAAACGAGAAGATTGGCTTTAAAATTCGCGAACACACTCTGCGTCGTGTGCCTTACATGCTTGTTTGTGGTGATAAAGAAGTCGAGTCAGGAAAAATTTCTGTCCGTACTCGCCGCGGCAAGGATTTAGGTAGCATTGACGTCAATGAGTTTACAGAAAAACTGCTGACAGAAATTCGCAGTCGCAATCTTCATCAATTGGAGGAATAAGGTATTAAAGGCGGAAAAAGAATTCAACCGGCGCGCCCAAATCGCATTAATGAAGAGATTCGCGCCACTGAAGTTCGTTTAACTGGATTAGATGGCGAACAGATTGGTATTGTCAGTCTGAAAGAAGCTCTTGAGAAAGCCGAGGAAGCTGGTGTTGATTTAGTTGAAATCAGCCCAAATGCCGAACCGCCGGTTTGTCGTGTGATGGATTACGGCAAGTTCCTCTATGAGAAGAGTAAGTCGATCAAAGAGCAGAAAAAGAAACAAAAGGTTATTCAGGTTAAGGAAATTAAATTCCGTCCTGGTACAGATGAAGGCGACTATCAGGTCAAACTACGCAACCTGATTCGTTTTCTGGAAGATGGCGATAAAGCTAAAATCACCCTGCGTTTCCGTGGGCGTGAAATGGCGCATCAACAAATTGGTATCGAAATGCTGAACCGCATTCGTGACGATTTGAGTGAACTGGCAGTAGTCGAATCCTTCCCAACGAAGGTTGAAGGCCGCCAGATGATCATGGTGCTCGCTCCTAAGAAGAAATAGTCAGGCAAACAAGTAGTAGACTCCAACCAATTCTGGAGGGAGTCTATTCGCCTTACTAATTCGTTGTAATTAACAATGCGAAGTGGAAATTTAAAATGCCAAAGATTAAAACAGTACGCGGCGCAGCTAAACGCTTCAAAAAAACCGCAAGTGGTGGTTTCAAGCGTAAGCACGCTAACCTTCGTCACATTCTGACTAAAAAATCAACTAAGCGTAAACGTCATTTACGTCCAAAAGGCATGGTCTCCAAAGGTGATCTGGGTCTGGTTGTTGCTTGCCTGCCTTACGCATAAGCAAGTTTTTTTTAGAATAGAATATAGAGACGATAGGAGAAGTATATGGCTCGCGTAAAACGTGGTGTTATTGCCCGTGCACGTCACAAGAAAATTTTAAAACAAGCGAAAGGTTACTACGGTGCTCGTTCGCGCGTTTACCGTGTTGCTTTCCAGGCTGTTATCAAAGCTGGTCAGTACGCTTATCGTGACCGCCGTCAGCGTAAACGTCAATTCCGTCAACTGTGGATTGCTCGTATCAACGCTGCTGCACGTCAGAACGGCATGTCTTACAGCCGTTTCATCAACGGCCTGAAAAAGGCTTCGATTGAAATCGACCGTAAGATTCTAGCTGACATCGCTGTATTCGACAAAGTAGCATTTGCTGCTCTGGTTGAAAAAGCGAAGGGCGCTCTGGCATAAGTCAGGTTAAAAGAGGGAGCTTGCTCCCTCTTTTACTTTTTCTCAAAATGTGGCTTACTATTATTTGGTTAATCTAGGTAACTAGTAGTATCCAAATTAATTAACTCGGAATGAATGTGGAGGAAATAACGAAAATGATGAAATTAGCCTTTTTTCGTTTCTTTTTTTACTTTAGCACCTGAAATCAGGAGGCTATGCGCGTAGGAAAAGAAACGAAAAATAGCGCTTGAGCCTCCAATGTGGAGGCTTTTTTATTTTTATGCATTCACAAGTCGATACACTTGTGAGCATAGTCGATAACAACTAAGGGGCCATCTGGCCGAAGGAAGAGGAAACGATGTCACATCTTACTGAGCTGGTTGCAAAGGCAAAAGCAGCCGTAGAAGAAGCCCAGGATGTTGCTGCGTTGGATTTGGTGCGAGTTGAATACCTGGGAAAAAAAGGCCATTTAACCCTCCAGATGTCATCGCTACGTGACTTACCCGCCGAGGAGCGTCCAGCGGCAGGGGCAGTTATTAATCAGGCTAAACAAGAAGTTCAAGAAGCATTAAACGCGCGCAAAGCAAAGCTTGAATCAGATGTTCTGAATGCACGCTTGGCAGCCGAAAAAATCGATGTTTCATTGCCTGGCCGTCGTATGGAAAACGGTGGATTACATCCTGTTACACGCACGATTGAACGTATTGAAACTTTCTTTGGTGAGTTAGGTTTTTCTGTTGAATCCGGCCCAGAAATTGAAGATGACTATCATAATTTTGATGCCCTGAATATACCAGCACATCATCCAGCCCGTGCGGATCATGATACTTTCTGGTTTGACGCAACGCGCCTGCTGCGTACCCAAACCTCCGGTGTACAGATCCGTACAATGAAAAATAGCCAGCCACCTATTCGTATCATTGCTCCGGGACGTGTGTACCGCAATGATTATGATCAGACGCATACACCAATGTTTCATCAGATTGAAGGATTAATTGTTGATAAAGATATCAGCTTTACCAATCTGAAAGGGACACTGCATGACTTCCTGAATAACTTTTTTGAAGAAGATATGCAGGTTCGTTTCCGCCCTTCATATTTTCCGTTTACAGAGCCTTCAGCAGAAGTGGATGTAATGGGTAAAAATGGCAAATGGTTGGAAGTATTGGGCTGCGGTATGGTGCACCCGAGTGTGTTGCGCAATGTAGGTATTGATCCTGAAGTTTATTCTGGTTTTGCCTTTGGTATGGGTATGGAGCGCCTGACCATGCTTCGTTATGGAGTTACAGATTTACGCGCATTCTTCGAAAATGATTTACGTTTCCTCAAACAATTTAAATAAGGCGGGTATATCTCATGAAATTCAGTGAACTCTGGTTACGCGAGTGGGCAAACCCAGCCATTAATAGCGATACATTGTCTGATCAAATCACCATGGCTGGTTTAGAAGTTGATGGTGTTGAGAAAGTGGCAGGCCAATTCCACGGTGTATTTGTTGGTGAAGTTGTTGAATGTGGCCAACATCCAAACGCAGATAAACTGCGTGTTACCAAAGTCAATGTTGGCGGCGAACGTCTGCTAGATATTGTTTGTGGTGCACCAAATTGTCGTCAAGGGCTTCGTGTTGCGGTTGCTACAGTGGGTGCTGTGCTTCCGGGTGATTTCAAAATCAAGGCCGCTAAATTACGCGGTGAGCCATCAGAAGGGATGCTGTGTTCATTTTCCGAACTGGGTATTGCTGATGATCACGATGGTATCATTGAACTCCCTGTAGATGCACCGATTGGCACCGATCTGCGTGAATACATGAAACTGGATGATAATGCGATTGAAATCAGCATTACTCCAAACCGCGCTGACTGTTTGAGCATTATGGGTGTAGCCCGTGATGTTGCGGTCATCAACAAACTGCCTTTGACCGAGCCAAAAATTGAAGCAGTTAAACCAACGATAGATGCAACATTCCCTATTCGTGTTGATGCCGCTGAAGCTTGCCCTCGTTATCTGGGACGCGTGATCAAAAACGTAAACGTTAAAGCGAAAACGCCATTGTGGATGCGTGAAAAATTACGCCGTGGTGGTATTCGTTCTATTGATCCTGTTGTTGACATCACCAATTACGTTTTGCTTGAATTGGGACAACCGCTGCATGCCTTCGATTTAGAGCGTTTGAGTGGTTCAATTATTGTCCGTCTGGCTGAGCAGGGCGAAAAGCTTACCTTGTTAGACGGCAATGAAACCGAACTTTCTGCTGATACACTTGTAATTGCTGATGAAAAGCAATCACTTGCAATGGCAGGGATCTTTGGCGGAGAACATTCTGGAGTTAATGCCGAAACGCAGCATATTATGCTGGAATGTGCATTCTTCGCGCCGTTGGCAATTACTGGTCGTGCTCGTCGCTATGGTCTGCATACGGATGCATCTCACCGTTTTGAACGTGGTGTCGATCCACAGCTTCAACATAAAGCGATGGAATATGCCACTCAATTGTTGATTGATATTTGTGGCGGGGAAGCTGGGGAAATCGTTGATGCTACCAGCGAAGCCCATTTGCCGAAATCAGCAACAATTACTCTGAGCCGTCAAAAATTAGATCGCTTAATTGGCCATCATATTTCTGACGAGCAAGTAACTGATATCCTGACTCGTTTAGGTTGTCAGGTAACCGTACAGACTGATAGTTGGCAAGCTGTGGCACCTAGCTGGCGCTTCGATATGCAGATCGAAGAAGATCTGGTGGAGGAAGTTGCTCGCATTTATGGTTATAATAACATTCCAGATGTGCCAGTACGCGCTGACCTTGTGATGACTTCACATCGTGAAGCTAATTTATCTCTGAAACGCGTTAAAACCATGCTGGTGGATTGCGGTTATCAAGAAGCAATTACATATAGTTTTGTTGATCCAAAGATTCAGCAACACTTACATCCTCAGCAAGAAGCATTGATTCTGCCAAATCCAATCTCAGCCGATATGTCAGCAATGCGTTTATCTCTGTTGACGGGGTTATTGACAACGGTTGCCTATAACCAGAATCGCCAGCAAAATCGTGTACGTTTATTTGAAACAGGGTTGCGTTTTGTACCGGATGAAAGTGCAGAACACGGCATTCGTCAGGAATTGATGCTTGCTGGTGTCATTGCAGGCAATCGCGTTGACGAGCACTGGTCGATGGAAAAACAACCAGTTGATTTCTTTGATCTGAAGGGTGATTTAGAATCTGTTTTAGAACTGACAGGTAAACTATCGGATATTTCCTTCAAAGCAGAAGAACATCCTGCTTTACATCCTGGGCAAAGTGCTGGGATTTATCTGGAAAATAGTTACATTGGTCATATTGGCGTTGTTCATCCAGAACTAGAGCGTAAACTTGACTTAAACGGCCGTACCGTGGTATTCGAGGTATTATGGGCTAGTCTGGCAGACCGCGTAATTCCTGAGATGAAGGAAGTTTCTCGCTTCCCATCTAACCGCCGTGATATTGCTATTGTTGTGCCTGAAAATGTAGCCGCAGAAGATGTTCTGGTTGAATGTCAGAAAGTTGGCGTAAATCATATAGTTGGCATAAACTTATTTGACGTGTATTGTGGTAAAGGTGTTGCGGAAGGTTATAAGAGCCTTGCTATTAGCTTAATCTTGCAGGATACCACGCGTACACTGGAAGAAGAAGAAATTGCTGCGACTGTCTACAAATGCGTTGCTGCATTAGAACAGCGATTCCAAGCATCCTTGAGGGACTGAACTTATGGCGCTTACTAAAGCTGAAATGTCAGAAAATCTGTTTGAAAAACTGGGTATTAGCAAACGTGACGCTAAAGATCTGGTAGAGATGTTCTTTGAAGAAGTGCGTCGTTCTTTGGAGAATGGGGAGCAGGTTAAGCTATCTGGATTTGGCAACTTTGACTTGAGAGATAAAAATCAACGCCCAGGTCGTAATCCGAAAACTGGAGAAGATATTCCGATTACTGCTCGCCGCGTTGTTACTTTTCGCCCAGGCCAAAAGTTGAAAAATAGGGTAGAAAAAGCGTTACCCAAAGAATAGATAAATAAAAAAGGCCGCATATTGCGGTCTTTTTCTTACCTTCAATTTCCTATTACATACAATGGGAAGTGTTCCTTATTTCCGAATGGTTTTATCACCATGCACTCTGTTCATGAATTGGTCACGTTGCAGAAAAAACGCAGCTATCGAATCATTATTACCCTGTCTGTTTTACTCATTATGCTGTTTATTTTGTCATTATGCGCAGGCGAAATTTGGTTTCGGCCTGATCAGTGGCTATCTGAGCCCGCCCAATTATTTATCTGGCAGTTAAGATTACCCCGAGCGGTTGCGGTAATCATGGTTGGTGCAAGTTTGGCTGTATCAGGTGCAGTCATGCAGGCGTTGTTTGAAAATCCGTTGGCAGAGCCGGGGTTGCTTGGCGTCAGTAACGGGGCAGGTGTTGTCGTGGTATGCCTGATACTGGCTTTTCATGGCATAGCCCCATTATGGATATTGAGCATTGGTGCTGTGTTGGGGGCGCTTTTTATGACGGCCATTTTGCTGTTTTTTTCCAGAAAACATCATGTGACTAATGCCCGCTTGTTATTAATTGGTGTTGCTTTTGGCGTGATATTTGGTGCCTTGATGACATGGATGGTTTATTTCAGTACCAGTTTAGATTTGCGGCAACTGATGTATTGGATGATGGGGAGTTTCAGTGGCATTGACTGGCGCCAGAAATGGTTGGTTATTGCATTGTTTCCTGTTGTCTTATGGCTAAGCAGCAAGGGAAATGTCTTGAATTATTTGTCACTGGGAGAATTACAGGCCCGACAACTGGGGGTTTCCCATCATGTATGGCGTAATGTTTTTGTATCTGTAGTTGGGCTGTTAGTGGGTTTGAGTGTTGCCCTTGCGGGTGCGATTAGCTTCATTGGTTTGGTTATTCCTCATATTTTAAGGTTGATTGGCCTGACAGATCATAAAACTTTGCTGCCGGCCAGCGCATTGGCGGGAAGCAGCGGCCTCTTGCTGGCTGATTTATTCTCGCGTTTGTCACTGTCTCATGCAGAAGTGCCAATTGGTGTTGTTACTGTGACATTGGGCGCACCAATTTTTATATGGCTTTTGTTGAGAACGCGTCACTATTGAGGAATACGCTGAATATGCCGATGAAGGAAAAGGAATTAATAAAATGGGGATTGTGAGATGAGGAACTATGGCTGACCAACCGATTGTGATGTTGAATGAAGTCACTGTTGGTAACAGACTGAATTCATTATCTGCCTCTGTTATGGCGGGAGAGCAAATCCATTTGGTCGGGTTAAATGGTTCAGGGAAAAGTACTTTGCTCTCTGCGATTGCAGGCGTTTTACCTTATCACGGGAACATTTACTTAAATGGCAGAGGGTTAGATGATTACCGGCAACATGAACTGGCGCAATACCGGTCCTGGCTCTCTCAATCTGCCTCCATCCCTGCCATGCCAGTGTTTCAATATTTGGATATGTTTCGCCCCCAATTGGCACCATTGGATCGGAGTGAGCAGGTCTTGCATGATCTTTGCCAGCAAATGAAACTTGTTCCTTTACTTTCTTCACCCATCGGGCAGTTATCTGGCGGAGAATGGCAGCGTGTCAGGTTGGCTGGAACTTTTTTCCAAGCATGGCCCGAGCTGAATCCTAATGGGCGATTACTTTTACTTGATGAACCAACAAATAACCTTGATATCACTCAACAAGCCATTTTAGATGAATTAATTGAAGCATTTTGTTCATTGGGGGGTTCTGTTCTCTTGAGTAGCCATAACCTTGATCACACTTATGAAAAGGCAACGAGCGTATGGTTACTGCTACACGGAAAATTATTGGCGTCTGGTGTACCACAAAATGTTATGACTGAACAAAATTTGTCAGAGATTTTTGAGGTAAACATTAGACATATCAGAAATACCCGCTATAAATTATGGAGGATCAATCATAGGTAATTTTTATAAGTGGATTCACTACATTTATAGCTTTTGTGATCGTTTAGTGCTCTGGTTGATTAAAAATTGTTTATCTGTTGATGATTGGTTAAACTAATTTCATCTAGGATTGTCTGATTATAAATATTAGGTAATGCAAGGCATAAGGCGATTATGGATAGTTTTTTGCCATTTTCTCGTCCTGCGATTGGCAGTGAGGAGATAGAAGCAATTGAAAAAGTTTTACGTTCAGGTTGGATCACTACAGGGCCACAAAACCACCAATTAGAGCAAGATTTTTCTCGTATGTTTGGGTGCAAACATGCGATTGCTTTGTGTTCCGCAACAGCGGGAATGCACTTGGCTTTGTTGGCGTTGGGCATAGGCCCCGGTGATGAAATCATCACTCCCTCCCAAACTTGGGTTTCCACAATCAATATGATTTGCCTGCTGGGCGCTGAGCCAGTCATGGTGGATATCGACCGTGATACGCTGATGGTGAGTGCAGACACAGTCAAAAAAGCCATCACCCCAAGAACCAAAGCGATTATTCCTGTGCATTATGCTGGGGCGCCTTGTGATCTTGATGCTCTGCGCGTAGTGGCCCAAGAAGCTAATATTCCCCTGATTGAAGATGCAGCTCATGCTGTCGGAACGCGTTATAAAAATGAATGGGTAGGAGAGCGGGGCACTGCTATCTTTTCTTTCCATGCCATTAAAAATATGACGTGTGCCGAAGGCGGGATGTTCGTTACAGATGATGACGAATTAGCCAGTAGGATCCGTTGCTTAAAGTTTCATGGTTTGGCTGTCGATGCATTCGACCGACAAATTCAGGGGAGAAAACCGCAAGCAGAAGTTATTGAACCGGGTTTTAAATATAACCTATCCGATATCCATGCGGCGATGGCAGTCGTGCAATTAGGCAAACTGGCGTCAATGAACCAGCGCCGCAAAGAGCTTGTGGCACGTTATTCTGCCGCTCTCATTGATTCACCTCTTCAGATGTTAAGTGTTCCTGAATATGAACACTTGCATACCCACCATCTTTTTATGGTTCGTGTTGACAAGAATGTCTGTGGTATTGACCGGGATACTTTCATGGCGCGCCTAAAAGACAGAAATATTGGTACAGGCTTGCATTTTAGGGCCGCGCATACGCAGAAATACTACCGCGAACGTTACCCGCAACTCTCTCTGCCTGTATCTGAATGGAACTCGTCAACACTCTGTTCATTGCCACTTTTTCCAGATATGAGCAATGCTGATGTTGATCGTGTCGTGAATGCAATAACTGCAATCCTTTCGGAGCATAATTAAGTGACATTTGAGAAGATCAAAAAAGTTTCCGTCGTTATTCCTGTTTATAACGAAGAAGATAGTTTGCCCCAATTACTGGAAAGAACTATCGCAGCGTGTCGGGAACTTGAACAAGAATACGAACTCATTTTGGTGGATGATGGCAGCAGTGACAGTTCCGCCGATATTCTGACTCAGGCAGCAGAAGTTCCTGAAAACCACGTTATCGGAATTTTGCTGAATCGCAATTATGGCCAACATTCAGCAATTATGGCTGGGTTCCATCAGGCAGATGGCGACTTAGTGATTACACTTGATGCCGATTTGCAAAACCCACCGGAAGAGATACCCCGGTTGGTTAAAACAGCAGAAGAGGGATATGACGTAGTTGGAACGCGTCGTGCCAATCGTCAAGATTCTTGGTTCCGTAAAAGCGCATCTAAACTCATCAATGCAATGATCACTAAAGCGACCGGGCGTTCAATGGGCGATTACGGCTGCATGTTACGTGCCTACCGTCGCCACATTGTGAGTGCAATGTTGCAATGCCATGAGCGGAGCACTTTTATTCCCATCCTTGCCAATACGTTTGCCCGCAGAACGATAGAAATTGATGTAGGGCATGCAGAACGTGAGTTTGGGGATTCTAAATACAGTTTCATGAAACTGATAAACCTGATGTATGACCTGTTGACCTGCTTAACAACCGCACCATTGCGGTTACTGAGCGTAGTTGGAAGTATTATTGCCATAACAGGTTTCTTGTTGGCAGTACTATTAATAACTTTGCGCCTTATTTTTGGCTCAATGTGGGCTGCTGAAGGTGTATTTACTCTGTTTGCTATCCTTTTCATGTTTATCGGTGCGCAGTTCGTCGCAATGGGATTACTCGGTGAATATATCGGCCGGATATATAACGACGTTCGTGCCCGCCCGCGTTATTTTATTCAAAAAGTGGTCGGAGTTAACAAGACCAAGGACAATCAGGAAAAAAGCTAATGAAAGCAGTTATCTTTGCCTATCATGATATTGGTTGTGTCGGACTTAATGCGCTCGCAAATGCAGGTTTTGATATTCAGGCAGTATTTACGCATACCGATGATCCAAATGAAAATCACTTTTTCTCGTCTGTTGCACGTGTCGGGGCAAATATGGGATTGCCTGTATTTGCACCAGAAAATGTGAATCATCCACTTTGGGTTGAGCGCATTCGAGAGATGAAACCGGATGTCATTTTCTCTTTCTATTACCGAAACATGATTAGCCAAGAAATCTTATCCTTGGCCGAGAAAGGCGCATTTAACTTGCATGGTTCCTTATTGCCGAAATATCGTGGTCGGGCGCCGGTTAACTGGGCGGTACTCAATGGTGAGACTGAAACAGGCGTAACGCTGCATAAAATGCTGGCGAAACCAGACGCTGGCGATATTATCGCGCAGCAGTCCGTACAAATCGGAGAAGCAGATACTTCGCTGGAAGTACACGGAAAAATACGTGAAGCAGCAGCTGAGTTATTGAATGGTATTTTGCCGCAAATAAAATCAGGCCATTATCCTGCTATTCCACAAGACGAAAGTCAGGCAACTTATTTTGGCCGTCGCTCAGCTGAAGATGGCGAGATAAATTGGAATAAGTCTGCGAAAGAAATCAATAACTTAGTTAGGGCTGTCACGGAACCATATCCAGGCGCATTCACTTTCTTGGGTGAACGTAAAATTACCATTTGGCGTTCCCGCCCATTGGAACAAAATCATGGCAAACGTCCTGGCACCGTCATTTCGACTGAACCATTTGTTATTGCTTGCGGCGACGGAGCACTGGAAATCATCAGCGGGCAGGGTGAATCAGGCCTCTACGTCCAAGGTAATCGTTTGGCTCTTGAAATGGGTATCGTAGCGGGTATTCATGTTGGTCCAAAAGCAACCGCGCACGTCAGCCGCCGCAAACGTGTTTTAATTTTAGGTGTTAATGGGTTTATTGGTAATCACCTGACAGAACGCTTGTTGGATGATGGCAATTATGACATTTACGGAATGGATATCGGCTCTTCTGCCATTGAACGGTTCATCGGCAACCCTCGTTTTCATTTCATTGAGGGGGATGTCAGTATTCATACTGAATGGATTGAATACCACATCAAAAAATGTGATGTTATTCTGCCTTTAGTGGCCATTGCCACTCCGATTGAATACACCCGTAATCCTTTACGTGTCTTTGAGCTGGACTTTGAAGAAAACCTGAAAATTGTCCGTTACTGCGTGAAATACAATAAACGCATTATTTTCCCGTCGACGTCTGAAGTTTATGGAATGTGTGACGACAAGGAATTTGATGAAGATAATTCACGTCTTATTGTTGGGCCGATTAACAAACAGCGCTGGATATATTCAGTTTCTAAACAGTTACTTGATCGCGTTATCTGGGCTTATGGCGCAAAAGAAGGTTTGAAATTCACCTTATTCCGTCCATTCAACTGGATGGGGCCAAGGTTGGATAACTTAAATTCAGCGCGTATTGGCAGCTCAAGGGCAATTACCCAATTGATATTGAACTTGGTGGAAGGTTCGCCAATTAAGCTGGTGGATGGCGGGGAGCAAAAACGCTGTTTTACTGATATCCATGATGGCATTGAAGCCTTATTCAGAATCATCGAAAATCGTGATGGTTTGTGCGACGGGCAAATTATCAATATCGGTAATCCAACGAATGAAGCCAGTATCCGTCAATTGGCCGAAATGTTGCTGGATAGTTTTGAAAAACACGAACTGCGTGGACATTTCCCTCCATTTGCAGGGTTTAAGAAGATTGAAAGTAGCAGTTATTATGGTCAGGGTTATCAGGATGTAGAACATCGTAAACCCAGCATTAAAAATGCGGAGCGCTTCCTTGGCTGGAAACCAACCATTGATATGACACAGACCATTGATGAAACGTTGGATTTCTTCTTGCGTGGAGCAGTAGAAGAATTACAAAGGAAAAGCTAGGAAGAGATAGGGACTTAAGTGATGAAGAAAGTTGGTTTAAGAATTGATGTTGATACATATCGAGGTACAAAGGAAGGCGTACCGCAGTTGCTTGAGATTTTGCAAAAGCATCATATCCAAGCCAGCTTTTTTTTCAGCGTAGGTCCGGATAACATGGGGCGCCATTTATGGCGCCTGTTGCGGCCTAAATTTCTCTGGAAGATGTTGAGATCAAATGCCGCTTCTCTTTATGGCTTGGATATTTTGCTGGCTGGCACAGCGTGGCCGGGAAAGAAAATTGCCAAGGATCTAGGATACCTGATGAAACAGACAGCAGAGGCAGGTCATGAAGTTGGTTTGCACGCATGGGATCATCAGGGCTGGCAAGCGAAAGTCGGGCGTTGGTCGGAAGCTGAGTTAGCAGAACAAGTACAATTGGGAACTGATGCATTAAAGCAGGCGATAGGGCAAACTGTGACATGTTCAGCAGTTGCCGGCTGGAGAGCAGATGAACGCGTAGTGGCTGTCAAACAGCGTTTTGGTTTTGACTACAATAGCGATTGCCGTGGAACGCACCCATTCAGACCAATTTTATCCGATGGCAATATTGGAACTGTACAAATCCCAGTTACGCTGCCCACGTACGATGAAGTCGTTGGCACACAGGTCAGTGACGCTGATTTCAACAATTTTATCCTTGAAGCAATCAAAAATGCTCAGGGTGTTCCTGTTTATACCATTCATACCGAAGTTGAAGGTATGTCGAAATCTTCTCAATTTGAAACACTCTTGAATATGCTTCATCAGCAAGACATTACTTTTTGTAAATTAAGCGATTTATTACCTGAAAATAGAGACTCGCTTCCTGTTGGGAAAATTGTTCGTTCGGATTTTCCCGGTCGTGAAGGCTGGTTAGGTTGCCAACAAGAGGTATAACACAAATATGTTGAATACTCGGACGAGTAAAGCTGGAGCCGTACTGATGGCTCTTTTTTTTATCCTCACTTATCTGATACCGCTGGACGGTCGCCTGTTATGGCAGCCAGATGAAACTCGATATGCTGAAATTAGCCGGGAGATGCTGCAACGCGGTGACTGGATTGTGCCTTACTTTTTGGACATTCGTTATTTTGAAAAACCAGTAGCAGGGTATTGGATTAACAATATTAGCCAGTGGATTTTTGGTGATAACAATTTTGCTGTTCGCTTTGGCTCAGTATTCAGTATCTTAATCAGTGCATTTTTACTTTATCGATTAGCAATGATGATGTGGCAATGCCGTCAGACTGCATTTGTTTCCAGTTTGATTTACATCTCTATGTTCATTGTTTTTTCCATTGGCACATACAGTGTTCTTGATCCTATGTTTTCTTTGTGGATCACCGCCGGGATTGTCAGTTGCTATTGGACGCTCAAAGCCAGCAGTACACGAGAACGAATTTTTGCTTGGTCTGCATTGGGGATGGCTTGTGGCATGGCTTTTATGACAAAAGGCTTTTTGGCACTGGCATTGCCTGTAATTAGCATGATACCCATCACTTTATACCAAAAACGTTTTTTAGAAATGCTCCGTTTTGGCTTTATTGCCGTGATTTTTGCAATTCTGATTAGTTTGCCTTGGGTCATTGCTATTGCGTTACGTGAACCTGATTACTGGCACTATTTCTTCTGGGTGGAGCATATACAACGTTTTGCCTCTGAAAATGCGCAGCATATTGCGCCTATTTGGTATTACCTGCCAATACTGGTTTTAGGTGTGATTCCGTGGTTGGGCTTACTGCCAGGGGCTTTAATTAAAAGCTGGAAAGAGAAAAAAGAACGGCCAGAAATGTTTTTCCTGCTTTGCTGGTTTGTCGTGCCGTTTATTTTTTTCAGCATTGCAAAAGGCAAATTACCAACCTATGTTTTGCCGTTCATCGGCCCCTTAGCTGTGATGATGGCAAAATATGCTGTTGATTGTGTCAAGAATGGCAAGATGAAAGCATTGAAGGCTAATGGTCTGGTTAATGTCTTCATTGGATTGGCGGCGATTTTAACCCTTTTCATTATGGACAAATTTACCAGTCATCCACTTTATCAGCCTGATGAGCGATTGAAATGGGTAACGGGAATTATCGCTTTCGGTTTTTGGGGAATAGTTGGCTACTTGTGTTTTACCCGTAATGGTAAATATTGGTTATGGGCTGCCGCGTGTTCACTGGTACTGAGTTTGTCTATCGGCAGCGCATTACCGACCAATACGATTAATTCCAAACTGCCTCAGAATTTTATCCGGCAGAATGAAACCGAGCTGGCGAACAGTAAATATATTTTCACTCAATCTGTTGGTGTGGGAGCTGCCATTGCATGGGAGTTGAAACGTGATGACATTTATATGTTTGATCGTACAGGTGAATTGGAATATGGTCTTTCATACCCTGATAGCCAATACAAATATGTGACGCAAGATGAATTTCCTGAATGGCTAGCCAATGCGCGTAAAAATGGTCAGGTATCGATGGTTTTTTTACTCTCTTCAAAAGGAGAATTGCCGGACTTGCCAAAACCCGATCTTGTACGCAGAGACCATCGTTTTGTCCTCGTTACTTATAAGAAACAGCCATGAGCAGCAGTATAGCGTTATTAATGTTGGTGAGTTTGCTGACTTGTGTTGGGCAGTTATGCCAGAAACAGGCTGTTATTTGTTGGCAGAAAAACACCCCTCATAGAGGGGTGTTTATAGCGATATGGCTATCTGGTGCTATTCTTTCGTTAGGAATAGGCATGATATTTTGGCTACGGTTGCTGCAATTTTTGCCATTGAATATCGCATACCCCATGTTAAGTATTAATTTTGTTGTTGTAACTTTAATTGGGCAATTCCTGTATCGGGAAAAAGTGGGCCTAAAAGACTGGATAGGCATTTTTGTCATTATGTTGGGAATTTTGTTGATGAGTCTGGAGCAATGAAAGGTTACCTTTGGGGAATAACAAGTGTTTTGCTGATCACAATAGCGCAATTACTATTGAAGTGGGGGGTTGTTCATCTGCCACCGCTTTCACTATCGGCACATTGGCTGGATATTGATTGGCTTTGGCAGCACCATAATCCTTTGCTCATGATTTTGGCAGGGTTGTCGGGTTATGCACTATCCATGCTATGTTGGTTCTTTACCCTAAAATATCTGCCACTGAACAAGGCATACCCCATAATTAGTTTGAGCTATGTTTTTGTTTATTTAATGGCGGCCATGCTGCCGTGGTTCAATGAACCTATCTCATTATTAAAAACGGCTGGGGTAATCTGTATCTTATACGGGGTTTGGCTAATCAGTCGGCCGGGGAAAATTAACTTCACTGAGCGTCAATAACCAATCGTCAATAACAGGGGGAAATAAACAGTTTTAGCCCGTATGGCAGGAAATTTGGTATATAAACTGGTCTTTTTACCTCATGACAGATAAAATTTGTTTGTTTCCATTATGGTCACCGGGAGAAAGCAAATGATAACAAGAGCAGGCTATTTATGCTTACTATTTAGCTTTTTTCTTATTGGGTGCTCCAATCAGATCTCAAAATCCCTCCCTCCGCCGTCAAAGTCCGCACTTTCTGACCCAATAATGGTCATTGCCCAGCTAAAAGAACAATTGAAACAATGGCATAATACACCTTATCGCTATGGAGGAATGGATAGACGTGGCGTTGATTGTTCTGGCTTCGTCTACCGCACGTATTATGATCGCTTTAATATCCGGCTTCCACGCACAACGAGTGAACAAACTAAATTAGGCACACGAATTGACAAAGATGATCTGATGCCGGGGGATTTGGTTTTTTTCAAAACAGGCAGTGGTGAAAGTGGGTTGCATGTAGGCATTTATGATACGAATAATGAATTTATCCACGCATCAACCAGTAAAGGTGTAATACGTTCCTCCCTTGATAATGTGTATTGGCGCCGTGTTTTCTGGCAAGCTCGCAGGATGTGATTTAATTTTTTCCAGCAAGTGGGCATCAATATCCAGATTATGAGCGATATCAATAAATTATAGTTATCACTTACGTTTCTCTTTGCTGGAGTCAAATATGTCCACATTACGTCTGTTATTGTCAGACTCGTACGACCCTTGGTTTAACCTCGCTGTAGAGGAATGCATTTTTCGGCAAATGCCGTCAAATCAACGTGTTCTGTTTTTGTGGCGTAATGCCGATACTGTCGTTGTTGGCCGTGCACAAAATCCGTGGAAAGAGTGTAATACCCGGCGAATGGAGCAGGATGGCATAAAGCTGGCTCGCCGTAGCAGTGGTGGTGGTGCGGTTTTCCATGATCTGGGCAATACATGTTTCACCTTTATGGCAGGCAAACCTGAATATAATAAGACGGTTTCCACACAGATCATTTTGGAAGGATTAAAAAAATCAGGGATCCATGCAACAGCTTCCGGCCGTAATGATTTGGTTTTATCTTCTCCAGAAGGGGAGCGAAAGATCTCCGGCTCTGCCTATAAAGAAACTAAAGACCGTGGGTTTCATCACGGTACTTTATTGATTAATGCGAATTTAAATCGCCTTGCTGATTATCTCAATCCTGATCCCAAGAAACTGCAAGCGAAAGGGATCACATCTGTACGTTCCAGAGTCACGAATTTATCCGAGTTAATACCGGATATTACACATGAAACCGTCTGTGCAGGGATCATTGAGTCATTTTTTGAATACTTTGGCGAGATGGTTAAGGCGGAAGTGATTTCACCACAAGCTTTGCCTGATCTGCCGGGGTTTAGTGATATTTTCGCTAAGCAGAGTAGTTGGGAATGGAATTTTGGTCAGGCTCCTGCATTTAGCCATACATTGGATACGCGGTTCGTCTGGGGTGGAATTGAACTGCATATTGATGTTGAGCATGGCGTGATCAGCCGTTGCCAAATATTTACTGATAGTTTGGAGCCAACACCGTTTGAGTTATTGGCGGAAAAACTTATTGGTGTGTTGTATCAGCCTGAGGCGGTAGGGCAGAACGTTCATCAAATCCGGGAGCTATATTCTTCCCTAGATGCGGAATTACAGCAATTGCACGACTGGCTGGTCAGTGAATTAAAATGAAACGGAAATCAAACCGGATGGAATAATTGCCACATGAATTCAGGATGAAAATCCTATAACGGGATTTTCATCTGTCTATAATTTAGCAGGAAATTAATTGTTAACTAATCTTCTGGGGACGGAGCCATAGAGGCGGCTCTAACGGAAGAGCCTTAAGGTTGCTTATATGTAAATTATTTCTCGCTATTGCTACAAACGTTTAATTCAGACAAGTGATTGTTTGCCCTGAACTTAGCCGGTGTCGTATTGAAATGTTTTTTAAAAATCCGGGTGAATGTGGCCTGAGAGCTGAAACCATATTGCAAAGCAATGTCAAGGATCGGTAATTTATCTTCACGCAGAGATTTGGCCGCTTCATGAAGACGGCGCTGGCGGACATATTGACCCAGTGTACATCCTTTCATCTCTTTAAATATGCGTTGTAGATGCCATTTTGAATAGCCACTTTTATGAGCAATCGTTTCGATTTTGATTCCTTCAGCTCGTTGAAGCTGGCCTTCTAACCATCTCACAATATCGTTAATAACATTTTCTGACATATCTACCTCCCACATAGGTGGGTAATTGCTGAAAAGATAGCGTTGTGCATAATAAACACAGATAGTAACTTACGTTATTATGTGGCACATTTTAAGTGTTTCTTTTTTAGCGTATATGCAAAATGTGCTGTTTTAGAGTAACAAAAATCATGCAGTGGTTGCTTTTCTCTTACTAAACAAGTGATAGCATCGGATGCTCATCAGGTTTTTACAGTAATGGTATTATTGCCGCGTTGTAAATGATGAACGAGGCTGTAATGCAATCTGATTTGACTTATTTAACCAGCAAGCTGGTTTTTTTTATTTTATACGCACTGGTAATCGCTGGAGTGACCGGTTTACTGTTTTTGGATGTAAATTATCTACACAATGGAGTACAGGAAAATTCACTGACTGAAATTTTTCAGGAGCTGTTCTTACTGATTATTGCGATTTTGCTGTTTTATGAAGCGAAGAATAATCTAAAACTGCGTCCGGCATTGTTATTAATGGCTGGTTTTTTTAGCAGTCTCTTAATCAGAGAATTAGATGCTTATTTTGATGATGTCTTCTTTCACGGAGCATGGTCGTGGCTTGCCATCCCGTTGTCTCTGGCTTGTATAGGATATGCTGGTATGAAAGGAAACCAGTCTCTCTCCGGCCTTGTTCATTTCACCCGCCATCAGAGTTATTCCATGATGGTATGTGGTTTACTGTGTGTTCTGGTGTTTTCCCGTCTATTTGGTATGGGGAGTTTATGGCAAGGATTGATGGATGAACATTTCAATCGGACAGTCAAAAATATGGTGGAAGAAGGCTGTGAAATGTTAGGTTATGCGCTGTGTTTAATCGCTACACTTTGGTATTTATCTTCCGCCCGTAAACAACGTATTGCATAACAAATAACTGACTCAATAAATTAGTGTGATCAAATAATATTGGTCTGATTGCTTTTTTGTATTTGAGGTGGGTTAGCTTTAAATCAGTTTAGATTAAAACGAAGGCAAATTTTACAGGGATTATAAAATTTGCCTTTTTGCTTTATCCATTTTTGTCCATTTGGCCGCCGTTAACTTATTGCCGGCGGGATATGCCTCGAGGAACGGCTGTTCTATTGGCGGAGATAAACTTGTGGCTGATGAGTTTCAGGATGTTGGGTAACACCTAAATCTGCCTGATACCATTGTTTAAGAATATCATCACGCAACACTTCCTGTGGTGTACCCGTTGCCACTAATTTCCCCTTATGCAGCAGAATAATCTTATCGGCATACAGTGCTGCCAAATTCAAGTCATGCAATACACAGCAGACCGCAAGGGGAGATTGTCGTGTTAGCCGATGAACTAACCGTAATGTATGTTGTTGATGATAAAGATCCAGTGCGGAAGTTGGTTCGTCTAAAAACAGGCACGATTCTGTGGGCTCTGGATGCCAGAGTTGCGCCAAAACCCTTGCCAGTTGTACTCGCTGTTGTTCTCCCCCGGATAGCTGCTGGTAATTTCTATTTCTCAGCTCTTCACATTCGGTTAATGCAATAGCTTCATCAATGGCAATTTTTTTGTGGCTGTTTTCATGGGGGACACGCCCCATAGCAATAACTTCTTCTACGCTGAATGAAAAAGACAAAGAGCTATATTGCTTCATTACAGCACGCGTGCGCGCCAGTTGTTGAGTTGGCCATTGAGAAATAGGAGTACCTTTCAATAAACACTCACCTGAATGCGGAGGGTTATACCCTGTTAACAACCGTAAAAGAGTAGATTTTCCTGCCCCATTCGGGCCAATAATCGCGACGACTTCACCTTGACGAATAGACAGTGAAACATCTTTGATTATCTGCTGTTGACCGATGAAATAATTTAAATTCTTGGCTTCAATTAAACTATCAGACATAACAGGTTTCATTATAAACGTCTCCCGGATGGCTTAAGGATAAGCCATAAAAAGTAGGGAGCACCGATCAAACCAGTGATAAGCCCCACGGGCATTTCAGCTGGAGAAACTAAAGTTCTGGCCAGTGTATCTGCTGTCAATAAAAGGCATGCCCCACCAACAGCGGATATTGGCAGTAGCCAAGTATGATCACCGCCAAACCGAAGCCTGACAAGATGCGGGATAACCAAGCCGATAAAACCAATAATCCCAGTTAATGCAACAGAGCATCCAATCAACAAAGCACTCAGTAACAATAATTGATACTTGGTACGGCGAACATTAACGCCTAAATAGTGAGCTTCTTCATCCCCCAATTGTAGTAAATTGAGTTTTCGCGATTGACTGAAAGCCAGTATACAAACAGGGATAATGAGTGATGCAGCAATAAGTAATGTTGGCCATTCAATTCGGCTCAGTGAACCCATCATCCAAATAGTGAATTGACGTAATTGCTGATCGTTACTGATATAGCTTAAAACACCAATAAATGATGCACAAAGTGCATTAATGGCGATACCTGCAAGCAATAACTTAGACAGGCTGCCGTGGTTATATTTCCCAAGGGAAAAGATGAGCACTGAAACCAACAGACTGCCGATAAAGGCTGCAATAATGTGGCTGTATAAGGCAATACTGGCAAAAAAAGTAATAGGTTGAACAATAGCCACGGCAACCATCAAAGCCGCGCCACTGCTGATCCCCAATAATCCGGGATCAGCAAGGGGGTTGCGGAACAGGCCTTGCATGATGGCGCCTGATACAGCCAACGCGCATCCAACAAGGATGGCCAATAGAATTCTTGGTAACCGGATATTTAACCAAATTTGCCACTGTGGGTCATCCAAAGAGGATTCCCACAGGGTTTTGAAGGAAAGTGGCAATGCCCCCAGGTTGGCTGAACTAATTGCTAAAAATATTAGCAAAATACTCAGCACCATTAAGCCAAGAAGGGGGGATTGAGAACGACTCATTGCACTTGCTCCGCTGCTTCACGGACTTTTCTCATTACGGTAGGTGTCTGCAACCCAAACCCAAGCAGACCCATTTCATCCACAACAACGACCTGTTTTTTCATACCAGCAGGTGTGAAATTCAGACCCGGAAGTTGCCAGACTTTATCAATGCCACCTAAGGTTTTTAGCCCTTCAGTACTGATCAGCAGTAAGTCTGGTTTACTGGCAATGACACCTTCTTGAGACAAAGGACGATATCCCTGAAAACCTTGCATGGCATTTTTTGCGCCAATGGCACGGATCATTTGATCTGCGGCTGTTTGTTGACCGGCAGCCATTGGATTGAGACCACCGTGGCTCATGATAAAGATCACTTTGGTGGGAATATCTGACGTGGTGATATCAGCCAATTGTTGGCGGTATTGGGCAATTAACTCTTCGCCACGTTTTTTCTGATTGACCGCCTTGGCGACGGTCATGATTTTAGCTGGAACGGCTTCTAACGAGGTTTCGCTGGTCACTTTAATGACTTTTACACCGGCATCTTCGACTTGCTTGAGTGCCAGAGAAGGCTGAGCCGATTCACTTGCGATCACCAGTGATGGGCGCATGGATAAGATCCCTTCGGAATTAAGCATTCTCATATACCCGATATCAGGCAGAGAAAGCAATTCCTTCGGATTCAGGCTGGTGCTATCCCTTGCGACAACATGTTGTCCTTCGCCAAGTGCAAAAACAATTTCAGACACATCGCCACCGATTGTCACAATGCGTTCAGCAGAGAATGCATTGGAAGAGATGGCAAGCATAAATGTTAGAAGCCATTTTTTCATGCTATGCAAGTTTCCTGTTCTGGTTGTAATTTAGGCAGGGCACTAATTTGATCACGCCACTGAGCCTGTTCAGAGGTTCCTTCAGTACGTTGGCCGTACAATTGTGCGATCTGGTTGCCATTGGCATCGAACAATTCCAGGCTGGTAACAAAACCATCAGTGGTTGGTTTGCGAGTTACCCAACTTTCAGCAATGGCACTTTCAATCAGGTGCAACGTGAAGTTACGGTTGAAAATGTTGATCCACTTCTGCGCGGAATTCTCTTCCTGATAAGGCATCAGGCGTTCCAGTTTGCCAGTGAAAATCTGGATACAGCCACGGTTTCCGACAAAGACCATAATTTCATTCTGATCTTTATGCGCGATTTCAACAAGTTGAGATAACGCCGAATTGTCCACACGATATGCCAAATCATCTTTTACGGCATTGAAAATCTGCTGGCGGTTCAGATTGTGGCGTTTCATCATAACGAAGAACTGATGTACATCAGTCATGGCACGCCATTCTTCATCCAGTTGTACTTGCAGTTGTTCTGTCATTTCAGCAAGTACAGGCACTTCTTCTGGCTGGATAACCAATTCAGGGTTTTCATCGGTCTGGTATTTTTCGATCAGTGCTTCCCATGCCGCCATATCAGTTTTGTTGGTGGTATAGACTTTGTGCAGGGCATCACCTTGGCGGTCGAAGAATTGAATGCTGTGGCGCATGCCGTTCTTGGCAGGTTCTACCAGAGAAAAAACACTGCTCCAGTGATCGAAAAACAGACGCAGATCCAGCTCACGAGGATTGAGGATCAAACCGACATGTTCGCTGAATTTGGTATTTTCGTAACAGCCAATGTGTTCATGAACCGCAAAATCATTACGGGTAATCGCCTTAGTTTCACCAACAACCGCCAATTCCTTAAGCAGTGTAGGAGCATCAACGTTCAGGCGTTTTGCATCAATGCCGACACGGCTATGCAATAACTCTCCTTCGCTGACATTGAGGTAAGCAGCCAGATCACGTGCGTATTTTGCTTTGTTATCTGCTTTGGCTTGTTGGTAACGTTCATAAAGTGATTGAGTCACAGTTACTAGCTCCTTAAAAACACTGCGTTAAAAATAAATTTAGTCTTAAAATCATCTTATTGGGACACTGCTATTTTTACCACTGGTAGCTGACAAACAGTTTGGCGCTGCGGCCATTCTGTGGCGCTCCCTGTGATGAGTAATATTCTTTATCAAAGGCATTAGCCAATACGACTGAGGTGGTTAATCCTTTTAGTGCGTCTTCGCCGTGGTAGCTGACATAGAAATCATTGACGCCGTAACCCGCATATTGATGCATGGGTCGGCCATATTCGTCTTTATTAGTACCGTATACGCCTTGGTATTGGGTATGGCGGGCAAATTTACCGATCCAGCCAATGGAAAACCCTGTTCTAGGCAGAGGAATATCTAATGTGCTGGTCAGAGTATCTGGACTGATAGCCGCTATAGATTGCCCTGTTTCTTCGTTTTTGCCCGTTGTACGGTTATAAGCGAGATCCCAAGTGAACCAATCAGAGTCATAAGTCATCGAAACATCCCAGCCCCAAATTTTAGACTTTGGAATGTTGAATGATTTTGTGAATCTTTCTTCCTGGTTTATGGTGAATGTGATGTAATCTTTTGCTTTAGTATCAAAATAACTAGCCTTAAATTTTAGGTCGTCATTATCAATCAACACATCATCGAAACGGAGCCCGAAACCATATTCTTGTGTTTCATTACTTTCAGGTCGCAGGTTGGGATTTGGTGTCCAATAGTTTCCAGGATAGTGTTTTGAATCGTTATACATTTCTCCCATCGTCGGAGCACGGAATGCCTGGGAATAGGAAGCAAACAACATCGACCAATCTGTCGGCGTTATGCTGATAGCCCCTTTAGACGACCATTTATCGGCACTGACATCGTCATATTTGCTATTTGAGGCTTTGTAATTGTCGTAGCGGGTGCCGGCAATAAACGAAACGGGCAAATCATGCAAAGTGATTTCATCTTGCAGCCAACCTGAAGCAAAACGGATATCGGCATCAGGGAAACTCTCTGTATTGCCACTTGGTTTTTGTTTCTGCTTATAAGTTTCACCGCCGTAGGTTAATTGGTGGGCAGCAAAGGTATTCGTCCCAAAATGGGAACGATTTTCTAATTTCAAGCCATAAGTTTCTTGTTTACGGCCTTCAAAGCCATCTTTTTTGGTTTTAACGTTAATATTAACGTCAGAATAATAGGTATCAGCCTTGAGATTTAACCAAGTGTAGCTTGAAGGGTTAAATTGATATGTCAGTTGGGCATCACGTTGTGTTGTAGTACGGTCTGCTCGTTGATTATTATCGGGATAGGTTATGTCCTGAGGATTTTTGGGTTCATGGGCTTCATTGCGGTAATAACGCAAATTGCCACTGAGTGTTTGGCTGTCAGTGATTTTCCAAGAACCTTTGGACAGAATATTACCGATGCTTTCATCATTGCGTCCTTGAAACCCGCCACCGTAACGGATATTACCTACATCTCGGGTAGCAAATGACAATAAACCATCAAATTGTTCTGTTCTGCCAAATGCAGAGCCACCAAACCCGAGGCTATGGTCACCGCTTCCGGCACGATTGAATACACGGAAACCCGCATTTTGGCCTTCTTTTAATAAATCGGCGGCATCGACTGTCTGATAGGCGATAACACCACCCAACGCACCACTGCCATATAGTAAGGCAGACGGGCCACGAACGACTTCAGTTTGTTTAATTAAGGCCGGATCGAGGAATACACCATTAAGGTGCCCGGTATCCGTTCCTTGTCGAATACCGTCGACCAGCGTCAAAACCCCACTTTTAGAATAACCACGCAGACTGATGTCCTGCCCATTGGCCCGCTCGGTGCCAGAAATATGAAGCCCCGGGATATTGCGCAGCAAATCATTTGCATTGCCTGCAACTTTACTGTTGGCTGAGTTGTTTTCAATGACCGTAACCATCATTGGAGCTTCAAAACTGTCACGTTGATTGCCCGTGGCATACACAGTTATTGTATCCCCGGATGATTTGCCTTTTTCGGCATGTGTCGTTTTGGTATGAACTGGCTCGGAAGGTATTGTCGCCGCATTCGCAGAAGCTAAACTCGCGAAGATAACTACACTTAATGTAGACAGCTTTAGATTTGGCGATTTAATTAGGGTCATGTAGTTCAATCTCCATGTTGAAACGGCATTTTAATCAACACA
This sequence comes from Xenorhabdus santafensis, assembly GCF_033949405.1. Taxonomy (NCBI): domain Bacteria; kingdom Pseudomonadati; phylum Pseudomonadota; class Gammaproteobacteria; order Enterobacterales; family Morganellaceae; genus Xenorhabdus; species Xenorhabdus santafensis. The sequence continues at coordinate 106,953 of NZ_VCDN01000046.1, forward strand.
AATAGCCACGTACCTCGCTGATATTCAACGGGCAGGCATACTGGTTTTTGAATGTGTCAGAATAAATTTGCTGAGTTTGGTTGGATGTAATGAAAAAATCTGTTTTGGCAGTACATATTCATTGCATACAATTTCCCCAGAAATGGCTGACTATTGATGCAATTGCTGGACGCAGTGTTGCTGAATAGGTCAGGGTGAGTCTGCTGCTGTAGAGAATTAGTGTAATTGAATGGGTAATGCGCTAACTTTTCCATACCAAAAGTGAACAGTAATTATTCTAATATTGAGAATAATTATCGTTTCAACAAAGACTAACTTCAAGCTATTTTTTTCTATACCTAAAATTATGTATTAATTGACTGATTTTAGATGTTTTATTTTTAGCGCAGGCTGGCTCCCATAGGCAAACAGGAGCCAGAATAAAGAAAGGATTCAGGAACGACTTTCGATGGCATCTGCAAGAATACTGATAAATTGTTCCGTATCTTGCCAGCCAAGGCATGGATCAGTGATGGATTGGCCGTAAGTCAAAGGTTCCCCGTGGATCACTTTTTGTGTGCCTTCAACCAAAAAGCTTTCAGCCATAACGCCGGCAATGGCTGTTGAACCAGTTTTAATTTGCTCACTGATATTTCTTGCAACATCCAGTTGGCGGCGGTGGATTTTTTGGCAGTTAGCATGGCTACAATCAACAATCAGGCGTTCTGGCAAATGCTGGTCGCGTAATTTATGGCAAGTTTCTGCAATATCTTCAGCACTGTAATTCGGTTTTTTCCCGCCACGCATAATAATATGGCCGTAAGGATTGCCACTAGTTTGATAAATGGTCATCTGACCATTCTTATCAGGAGACAAAAACATGTGTTTGGCACGTGCGGCGCGGATTGCATCAATGGCGATGAGCGTGTTGCCATCCGTGCCATTTTTAAAGCCTACAGGGCATGAGAGAGCTGAGGCCATTTCCCGATGAATCTGGCTTTCGGTTGTTCTGGCTCCAATCGCTCCCCAACTGATTAGATCGGCAATGTATTGGCCTGTCACCATATCCAGAAATTCTGTCGCAGTAGGCACGCCCAACTCATTAATATCAATCAATAGCTTACGAGCAAGAGAAATACCTTTATTGACTTGGCATGAGCCATCTAACATAGGGTCAGAAATCAAACCCTTCCAGCCAACCACTGTCCGCGGTTTCTCGAAATAGGTTCTCATTACAATTTCCAGACTATGTTGGTATTTCTCACGCAACACGCTCAGGCGGGAAGCATAATCAATGGCGGCATCAACATCATGGATAGAGCAGGGGCCGATAATGACGAGCAGGCGTTGGTCATCTCCTGCCAAAATTGATTCAATATGCTTTCGTGACAATGTCACATTTTGCAGACTCTTTTCTGATACAGGATATTGCTCAGCAAGTGCTTTAGGTGTGATTAGGCTATCAATGCGGCGCGTTCTTAACTCATCTGTTTTGTACATATACTTTTACTTTCTCGAATTCTACTTCACATTGAAACAGTATCTGGAATGACTGAAATCACAATAACTCAACTTCCAGCAAATTCAACAGACAATGACTGATATTTGTGTGAGAAAGTATCGTGAATAATTATTGTGAAATTTATAGGGTTTTCCAATCAGAACATTCGGCGTTTCAACCCCATAATATCAATAATTTTGGTTGAAATTTCTTCGACAGAATAATTGGTCGTGTTTAAATAATTAATCTGATTTTTGCGAAACAGTGCTTCAACTTCAGCAATTTCAACCCGGCATTGGCGCAATGAAGCGTAACGGCTATTTTCTCGCCGCTCTTCCCGAATGGCTGCAAGCCTTTCCGGGCTGATTGTCAGGCCAAATAATTTATTCTGAAAAGGCTTTAAAGCAGCAGGTAACTGAAGGTTATCCATATCATCGGCAGTGAATGGGTAGTTTGCCGCTTGAATGCCAAATTGCATTGCAAGGTAAAGGCTGGTTGGTGTTTTTCCACAGCGTGATACGCCAAGAATAATAACCTGGGCTTGATCGAGATTGCGCAATGAAACACCGTCATCATGGGCGAGGGCATAATCAATGGCAGCAATGCGGGCATCATATTGCCCCAGATTCTTTTTAGATAAACCATGAGTCCGGTGTAATTCCGGTTTTGGTTCCAAGCCTATTTCTTGTTGCAGTGGAGCGACCAATGTTTGAACAATATCCTGACAAAAACCTTCACTTTGGGTAATAATATTTTTAACTTCATCTGAAATGATGGAATAAAAAACTAATGGCCTGATTTGTGTTTGTTGGTATATCGCGTTTATTTGGCCCCGAATTTCTTCTGCCCGTGCTTTATTAGTGACAAAAGGTAGAGTGTAGGAAGTGACAGTAATTGGAAACTGGGATAAGACAGCATGACCCAATACTTCGGCAGTTATTGCGGTTCCATCAGAAATAAAAAATACGTTGCGTTTCAGTAAATCATCTTCTGATGTCATGGGTGTATAAACTTCCATCATCATCTCATTTTTAATTGTTTGATTAACTATTGTTCGATTAATTGCATGCGATCGGATTTTTTTAGCATTATCGGCTGAATCGTTTTTAACAAACGCTACCAGAATAACCAGTGTTCTTGATTATATCTATAAAAAAATAATATTGCTGGGTTGATCGATTCACCTTTCCGTCTCTGGCAAAACAATGTGCTAGTCTATCTCTGCTGTTAAAAGCAGCGATAATTTTTCCGATTTGTACCTCTGAATGTAAAAAAAGGATAGTTTCTAATGTCCAATAATGGCCTCACCCTAAGCAACGTGCTCTGGTATAACCAATTAGGCATGAATGACGTTGATCGAGTCGGTGGTAAAAACGCCTCCCTTGGCGAGATGATTACCAATTTAGCTGAACTTGGTGTGTCTGTTCCTAATGGTTTTGCAACAACGGCACAGGCATTTAATGATTTTCTGGAACAAAGTGGCGTGAACCAGCGTATTTATCAGTTGCTGGATGAAACCAATGTTGATGATGTTAATCAATTGGCCAAGGCAGGCGCACAAATCCGTCAGTGGGTGATTGATACGCCATTTACGGCCCAGCTTGAAAAAGATATCCGTGATGCTTATCTGCAATTGTCTGAAGGCGAGCCTGAGGCATCTTTCGCAGTACGCTCTTCTGCAACAGCAGAAGATATGCCGGATGCTTCTTTTGCCGGGCAGCAAGAAACTTTCTTAAATGTACAGGGCATTGACGCGGTCATGGTTGCAATTAAGCATGTCTTCGCATCATTATTCAATGACCGTGCGATTTCTTACCGTGTGCATCAAGGATATGACCATCGTGGTGTCGCGCTTTCTGCGGGCATACAACGCATGGTGCGCTCAGATTTGGCATCATCAGGCGTGATGTTTACGATTGATACTGAATCTGGTTTTGATCAGGTGGTATTTATCACATCAGCCTATGGCTTGGGAGAGATGGTTGTTCAAGGGGCTGTAAATCCAGATGAGTTTTATGTTCATAAGCCTACTTTATTAAACAATAATCCTGCGATAGTGCGCCGTAATCTTGGTTCCAAAAAAATACGCATGGTTTATGCCGATAGTAAAGAACATGGAAAACAAGTGCGTACAGAAGATGTTTCAGATGAACTACGCAATCGTTTCTCTTTAACGGATAGCGAAGTTGAAGCACTGGCAAGGCAGGCTTTATTGATAGAAAAACACTATGGCCGTCCGATGGATATTGAATGGGCAAAAGATGGGCACAATGGCAAATTGTATATTGTACAGGCGCGTCCCGAAACTGTTCGTTCAAATCAGCAGGTCATGGAACGCTACCAACTCAATGAACAGGGCAAGGTTCTGGTAGAAGGCCGGGCTATCGGGCATCGGATTGGTGTCGGAACGGTTAAGGTCATTCATAATCTCAGTGAAATGGATCGTATCCAGGCAGGTGATGTGCTGGTAACAGACATGACCGATCCTGATTGGGAACCCATCATGAAAAAAGCGGCGGCGATTGTCACAAATCGTGGTGGCCGTACCTGCCATGCTGCCATTATTGCCAGAGAGCTTGGGATCCCGGCTGTAGTTGGTTGCGGCGATGCTACTGAGCGTCTGCAGGAAGGCCAGCAGGTGACAGTTTCTTGCTCGGAAGGTGACACAGGGTTTGTTTACCAGAATAAACTGGATTTCAGTATCCAAAGTTCTCAGGTTGATGAACTGCCAAAACTTGATGTCAAGATCATGATGAACGTAGGCAATCCTGATCGCGCATTTGATTTCGCTTGTTTACCGAATGAAGGGGTAGGTCTGGCCCGTCTGGAATTTATCATTAATCGAATGATTGGTGTTCATCCGCGTGCCCTGCTTGAGTTTTCCCAGCAATCTCCTGAATTGCAAGAACAGATTAAGTCATTGATGGTGGGTTATGATGACCCTGTTGAATTCTATGTCGGGCGCCTGACGGAAGGGATTGCAACACTGGCAGCAGCATTTTGGCCTAAACGTGTCATTGTTCGGTTGTCAGATTTCAAATCCAATGAATATGCGAATCTGGTCGGTGGGGATAGGTACGAGCCGCACGAAGAAAACCCGATGTTAGGTTTTCGTGGAGCCGGGCGCTATGTTTCTGACAGCTTCCGCCAGTGCTTTGCTCTGGAGTGCGAAGCAGTCAAACGGGTGCGCAATGTCATGGGGCTAACGAATGTTGAAATCATGATCCCGTTTGTGCGTACAGTCGCTCAGGCAGAAGCGGTGGTGGCCGAACTGGCATCCCAGGGTTTGAAACGTGGCGAAAATGGGTTGAAAGTTATTATGATGTGTGAGATCCCATCAAATGCACTTTTGGCCGATCAATTCCTGGAGCATTTTGATGGTTTTTCAATTGGCTCAAATGACATGACACAATTGGCATTAGGGCTAGACCGTGATTCCGGTGTTGTTTCTGAGTTGTTTGACGAGCGCAATGACGCAGTGAAACAATTACTTTCCATGGCAATTCGGGCAGCTAAACGTCAGGGGAAATATGTCGGCATTTGCGGTCAAGGCCCTTCAGATCACGAAGACTTTGCTGAGTGGTTAATGAAAGAGGGAATTGACAGTTTATCGTTGAATCCTGATACCGTAGTGAAAACTTGGATTTCTCTGGCTAAGAACAACTAACGGAATATAACGCTAATGAAAGCCTGTTAAAATATTTGCAGGCTTTTATATTTTGTATAATAGAATACTTTTTAACAGGGATGCTTAATTACCGAAAACAAAGGCAGAAAAAAACAAAAGTAGAAAAATTCCAAAAAAAAAGCCTATCATGGGCTGACAGGCAAAGACTACACACAGCAATATATGTATTACTTGGTACATACAGCCTATGGCGTTATAGGCTGTGATAGCAATTCACTGGGAAACATTCGTTTCGATGAAAGGAATATTAATTTAATAAGAGAGTTTATTCTTTAAGAATCCTCTTAATAAATAGAGCCAGGAAAAAGAAATTTTAAGAAAACGACTTTTTTGCGGAAATTTTTAAGAGTGGGTTATTTTTGGGAAGAAATGAATTTATTTTTCCAATAAGAAACAAGAAATGCATTCACTTATTTTATAATTGCGCGAGAAAATAATATTCTCGCGCAGTTATTTGGTTATTTTACATTCTTTTTGCCAAAATATTTTTCTGATGAGAGCATATCTTCTTCAGGCTCGGGAACTTCATTCATCCATGCCAGTAGTAAGCTGTAAGAAACAGCCAGAACGACAGGGCCAATAAATAATCCAATAACGCCCAGCGAAAGTATGCCACCGATAACGCCAGTGAGAATTAAAATCATGGGCAGGTCAGCACCGAGGCGGATCAGGAAAGGCCGCAACACACCATCCATTGTGGTCAGAATGACACTCCAGACAACCAAAATAGTTCCCCATGTTGTATCCCCTGTCCAGTAAAGCCAAGCGATAGAGGGAATGAGAACCAGAAGAGGTCCAAGCTGGGCAACGCAACAAACAAACATCAATAACGTCAGTAGCATTGGGTAAGGGATGCCTGCAATGGCCAACCCGACCCCACCAGCAATGGCTTGCACCAGTGCTGTGACCACAACGCCAAGAGCCACAGCCCGGATGGACTTCGCTGCCAGCAACACTACGGCATCGCCACGTTTATCAGCCAGCCGGACAGCAAAATGGCGGATGCTCAGCATAACTTGCTCGCCTTTCCAATAAAGTAAGACACTGAATACAACCATGAGTGCTAAATGGAAAAGGAAACGGCCTGCATTGGCGGCTTGAGTCAGAAACCATGTTGTCGCTTTGCCAATATAAGGTGGAATTTTATTGAGGAGCATGTTACCGCCATCAGCGATCAGGGCCTGCCATTTAAGATATAAATCTTCGCCAACGACAGGAACACGGTTTAGCCATTCCAGATGCGGCAATTGAATGGTAGAAGGCGATTTTGCCCAGGCAATCAACGGAGCGCTGTTCTCTACTAAGCTACTGACAAGTAGCGCGATGGGGATAACAAATAGCAAGACTAATAATAAAGTCATAATGGCTACAGCTATCCAACGTTTTCCCCATAAGCGTTGTTGTAATTTTTCTAATAGTGGCCAAGTAGCAATGACAACCATTCCTGCCCAAATAAAGCCAAAAATAAAAGGGCTTAAGACCCAAAAACTGGTCGTGATGAGCAATAAAATGAAAAATAATGCAAATAATAGTTTGGGCAAGTCCTGGTATGGTTGCGATTTTTCCATGAAATAATTTCCCGTTTCGATTGAATACACTGTTGGCAATACCAATGGTAATTAACTATACGTTATTTCGCCAAAGGCTCAAAATTGATAAATTTGTGATATGGTTTAAAGCCTTCCTGCTCGGAAAGTTGTCTGAGTAACATTATCGAAGATAGTATATAAATAAAGCAATGTGGATACTAATTACAAAAGGGGCAACCTGCCAATGATCCCACGTATATCCCAAGCCCCCCATGTCAGTGAACTGACTCAGGATTATTTGACTGCACTGAAAGAAGCTGGTTTTACTGGAGACACCGCCAGCAGTTATGCCGACAGGCTGACGATGTCAACAGATAACAGTATTTATCAACTATTGCCACAGGCGGTTGTGTTTCCGCGCTCCAGCGCAGATGTTGCACTGCTGGCAAGGGTTGCCGGAGAAACGCGTTTTCATGCCTTGACCTTTACTCCACGTGGTGGAGGAACCGGTACAAATGGGCAATCACTCAATAATGGCATTGTGGTGGATATGTCCCGCTACATGAAGCGTATTCTGGAGATCAACCCAGAGCAGGGATGGGTTAAGGTTGAAGCAGGTGTAATCAAAGATCAACTCAATCAATATCTAAAACCTTATGGTTATTTCTTCTCTCCTGAACTCTCGACCAGTAACCGTGCCACGTTGGGCGGGATGATCAATACAGATGCTTCCGGTCAGGGATCTCTGGTTTATGGTAAAACCTCTGATCATGTACTTGGTGTGCGGGCTGTTTTATTGGGCGGGGAAATGCTTGATACCCGCTTGATGGACACGGCGCTGGCGGAATCGGTTGCTCAGGATGATACAACGATAGGGCGTGTCTATAAAACGGTATTGGAACGATGCCGTGAGCAACGAGAATTAATCATTGAGAAATTCCCCAAGCTCAATCGATTCCTGACCGGGTACGATTTGCGCCATGTATTCAGCGATGATATGCAATCATTCGATCTGACGAGGATTTTGACCGGCTCTGAAGGCACCTTGGCTTTTATTACGGAAGCAACTCTGGATATTACGCCACTGCCAAAAGTCAGGAGGCTGGTGAATGTCAAATATGATTCCTTTGATTCGGCTTTACGCAACGCCCCCTTTATGGTGGAAGCCAAGGCTCTTTCGGTAGAGACGGTGGATTCTAAGGTTCTCAACCTGGCACGTGAAGATATCGTTTGGCATTCTGTGAAAGAATTGATTACTGATGTGCCCGACAAAGATATGCAAGGGTTGAACATTGTCGAGTTCAGCGGTGATGATGAACAGCAAATTGAGCAGCAGATTAAGCACCTTTGTTTGCGCCTTGATGAATTGATGGAAAAAAATGAAGCGGGGATCATTGGTTATCAAACGTGCCATGATTTGGCAGATATTGAACGCATTTATGCCATGCGGAAAAAATCTGTCGGATTACTTGGTAACAGCAAAGGAGCCGCTAAACCTATTCCGTTTGTTGAAGATACCTGTGTTCCGCCACAACACCTTGCTGATTATATTGCTGAGTTCCGCCAGTTATTGGATAGCTATCAGCTTGATTACGGTATGTTTGGGCATGTTGATGCCGGTGTTTTGCATGTGCGTCCTGCACTGGATATGTGTGATCCACAACAAGAAGTGTTGATGAAGCAGATTTCTGATGAAATTGTCCGTTTAACAGCCAAATATGGTGGTTTGTTATGGGGTGAACATGGCAAAGGATTCAGGGCAGAATATAGTCCGGCGTTTTTTGGCGATACTCTTTATGATGAGTTACGCCGGATAAAAGCAGCATTTGATCCACTTAATCGATTGAATCCGGGGAAAATTTGTCCACCCATTGGCATTGATGCCCCGATGATGAAAGTCGATGATATAAAGCGTGGCACTTACGATCGCACGATTCCAGTCAATGTAAGAGAGACGTTTCGTGGGGCGATGGAATGCAATGGCAATGGCCTGTGCTTCAATTTTGATGTCAAAAGCCCCATGTGCCCATCCATGAAAATCAGCCAACATCGTATTCATTCCCCCAAAGGCCGGGCAACACTTGTCCGGGAATGGCTGCGGCTTTTGACAGAGCAGGGAGTTGAACCAAAATTATTGTCGTCAGGGCTGGAGCAGGAACGCCCCAGTTTGCGGGGGCTGATTGAAAAAACACGCTATAGCTGGCGGGCATGGCAAGGTGAATACGATTTTTCACATGAAGTGAAAGAAGCTATGTCAGGTTGCTTGGCCTGCAAGGCCTGTTCAACCCAATGCCCAATCAAGATTGATGTACCTTCGTTCCGTGCTCGTTTTCTGGCGCTTTATCACAGCCGTTATATGCGCCCGTTGCGCGATCATATTGTGGCTAATGTTGAACACAGTACGCCATTAATGGCAAAGGCTCCGCGGGTATTTAACTTTTTCCTGAAACAACCGTGGGTGCAAAAAATTAGCCAGCGCACTATTGGCATGGTTGATTTACCCCTGCTTTCTTACCCAACATTGCAACAGCAACTGGCAGGCCACTATGCAGCAAGGACAACGCTGGAGCAGTTGGAAAACTTGCCATCATCCCAGCGTGAGCAGCACATTCTGATTGTGCAAGATCCTTTTACAAGTTATCACGATGCGAAGGTGGTCAGTGATTTTGTACAGTTGACTGAAAAATTGGGATATAAGCCGGTTTTGTTGCCATTTTCACCCAACGGGAAAGCCCAGCATGTTAAAGGCTTCCTGAATCGGTTTGCCAAAACGGCTAATAAAACGGCTGAATTTCTCAATCGGGTTTCGCGGTTGGGGATTCCGATGGTTGGTGTTGATCCTGCTTTAGTGTTGTGTTACCGAGATGAATATAAAGAAATTCTTGGCGAACAGAGGGGGAGTTTTAACGTTCAGTTGGTACATGAGTGGCTAATTGATATCCTGCAGGGCAAATTGTCCCAAGGGAAATTCACTGATGCAGCTTCCAGCCATGACTGGTATTTATTGGGGCACTGTACTGAAGTAACGTCACTGCCTAACAGCGGCAAACAATGGGCTGATATATTTCATTATTTCGGCCATCAGTTAAATAATATTAGTGTGGGATGCTGCGGCATGGCAGGCACTTATGGCCATGAAAAGAAAAATCTGGAGAACTCGCTTGGCATCTACAAACTTTCATGGGCTCCGGCATTGGAGAATCTATCTTTGGATAATTGTTTGAGTACGGGATATTCATGCCGCAGTCAGGTGAAACGTATAGAAGGAAAATTAATTAAACATCCATTGCAAGCCTTATTGGAGATAGTGCCGTGATTTGGAAACGTAATATAGATATGACTTCACTGAATGAAATGAATCGTAAAAGCATGGTATCGCATGTAGGAATTGAATTTACTCAGCTTGGCGATGATTTTATTGAAGCAATAATGCCTGTGGATCAACGGACAAAACAGCCGTTTGGCATTTTGCATGGTGGGGCGTCTGTAGTCTTGGCTGAAACACTGGGTTCGTTTGCTGGATATCTTTGTTCCGAGGGGGAGCAGAAAGTGGTAGGGGTTGAAATCAATGCTAACCATCTGAAATCTGTCCGTGAAGGTACTGTTAGAGGCGTCTGTAAACCTATTCACCTTGGGCGTTCACATCAGGTTTGGCAGATTGATATCTATAATGAACTACAACAATTATGCTGCACATCTCGTCTGACAACGGCTATTTTATCTTAATAACATCCGATTAAGCCGTCTCATTACGTTTTTGTTCCTGTCATTAGGTGGCAGGGACAAGCTGGTATGCTCTATTGTGAGCATAATTTACTATGAACACAGTTTACTACAGGCATTGTTTACCTCGAATAAGATAGAATAGTCCCGCAAAATAGTCTATTAGTTAACCACAAACATTCAAGTATGATTTCAGGGAGCATGTATGAATCGGTTTTTAACTATTGTCGGCATGTGCTTGATTGGTATGTTATCTTTAAGTGGATTGGCTAATATTGCCCATGCTGCCGAGTATCCTTTACCGCCTGCCAATAGCCGTCTTATTGGTGAAAATAGCACCTATACTGTGTCCGATGACAATCTCCCGTTGGAATTTATTGCAGCGAAATACCAAATAGGCTTATTGGCAATGTTGGAAGCTAACCCTGGGGTGGATCCATATTTGCCGAAAGCTGGTACTGAGCTGATTATTCCATCACAAATGTTACTTCCAGATACACCACGTCAGGGAATTGTCATCAATCTGGCTGAACTTAGGCTCTATTATTACCCTAAAGGAGCAAACAATGTCATCGTATACCCTATTGGTATAGGGCAACTTGGGCGCAATACGCCAACAATGACAACATCGGTCAGTCAGTTGATCAAACATCCAACATGGACACCGACCGCCAATATTCGCAAAGATTATGCCAGCCGGGGAATTACTCTGCCTGCCGTTGTGCCTGCTGGGCCAGAAAATCCAATGGGAGACTTTGCATTACGTCTGGCCGCCGGGCGGGGTGAATACCTGATCCACGGGACAAATGCAAATTTTGGCATTGGGATGCGTGTCAGTTCTGGCTGTATTCGCTTGCGGCCCGATGATATTGAAGAGTTGTTCCGAACAGTGCCGAAAGGGACTCGTGTGCAGATCATCAATGAACCGGTAAAATATGCCGTGGAGCCTGATGGCAAACGTTATGTCGAAGTGCATCAGCCACTGTCGAAAACTGAGTCAGATGATCCACAGTTGATGCCAATTGTACGTTCTACGGGGTTGGTCGAATTTATTGATAATCCTGCCACAGATGAAGTTATTGTTGATCAAGCGATTAATCGTCGTTCAGGCATGCCAGTACAGGTAAATAAAGGTCAGGTTCCAGATAATCCAAAGGGAGTGAGTGTCTCAAAACCTATTGAAGCAGTACCTGTAGAAAATAGTGAAGAAGCCATTTCTGGAATTAAACCAGCAGACGTTTCATCATTGCATCAGCCAGAGCCAATTTATCAGCCGGGTATTTAGCTGTTGTGAGGAAGGGCGGGAAACTGTCATTTTTGCTGGGAGTCAGGGAGAGATAAATAAAATGGCGTACAACTGAGTACGCCATTTTTTTATTAGTACAAGTTTATTTCTTGTATGAACGGACTTGGTTATTAAGGCGTTGATTTGCACGAGCCGCTTCGTCTTTAGCTGATTGTACATCAGAACGGATAGAACTGAGGTCATTGCTCAGCTGGTCAACTTTAGAACCCAGAGTTTGAACCTGAGAAGCGAGCTGTTCAACTTTAGTCGCGCTCGAACAACCAGCCAACAGAGTAGAAGCCAGAATTACTGCACCAAATACAACTTTAGTACGATTCATTACATTACCCTCTAGATTAAGTTAATCTCCAAGTAGCCTTCTAAGTATTACACAAACTATTTTAGAAAGAGAATAAATTTTTGCTACAAAAAAAATTTTACTGTTCTTTATCTCAGAATAATCCAATAAATTTTGGATATCGGTAATAAAATAGAGATTTTTCACTTATTTCAAATTGAGAAAACAAGCTAATGTAATCGCCTATATCTCACCAAATTTATTGCAAAAACGACATGTAATAGAAAATATAAAAACTTCAAATTTTCTTCTGTTTTATGGATGTGAATATTATTTCATGATTAACGTGCCACCGAAGATTAGGCAGCACGTTATTTATGCTTTCAGAAATTAATTAACAAAAATTTAAAGCACGTGAACAGAAGAGGTATTGGTTGTACCGCTTGGTACCAGCGCACCGGATACCATCACGACGACTTCACCTTTATGCGCCATTCCACTTGCCAGAGCTGCTTCTTTACCGATACGGTAAAAATCATCAGTAGAAGCAATTTCTTTGACTATCTGAGTAGAAACGCCTTTGACCAGCAACAATTGGCGAGCGGTGATTTCATTCGTGGTCAGCGCCAGAATCGGAGCGTTAGGGAAATATTTACGGATAGATCTTGCAGATTTACCGCCATAGGTAGCCACGACAATCAGTGGCGCTTCCAGTTTTTCTGCAATTTCGACAGCGCCACGACTGACTGCTTCGGTAACACGCAGTTTCTGGGTTTTAGTACTTTCAATGCGGCTATTCATAACGCGATCTGTACGTTCACAGATAGTTGCCATGATAGAAACTGCTTCAATAGGGTATTTCCCTTTAGCACTTTCACCAGAAAGCATAACCGCATCAGTACCATCCAAAATGGCATTGGCAACATCACCGGCTTCAGCGCGGGTAGGGCGTGGGTTTTTGATCATGGAATCCAGCATCTGGGTTGCAGTAATCACAACTTTACGTGCCGCATTACATTTTTCGATCATCATCTTCTGTGCGAAGATAACTTCTTCTACAGGAATTTCGACACCCAGATCACCACGAGCAACCATGATACCGTCTGATGATTCAAGAATTTCATCGAAATTGTTCAGACCTTCCTGGTTTTCAATTTTAGAAATAATTTGAATATGTTCGCCACCGTGTGCTTTAAGGTGCTCACGGATCTCCAGTACATCGGCACGTTTACGGATGAAAGATGCTGCGATGAAATCTACGCCTTGCTCACAACCGAATACCAGATCTTGTTTATCTTTCTCTGCCAGTGCAGGAAGGTTGATGGAAACATTTGGCAGGTTAACACCTTTATTTTCGCCCAAATCTCCATTGTTCAATACTTCGCAGATGACTTCAGTTTCAGTGACTTGTTTGACTTTCATGGCGATCAGGCCGTCATCAACAAGAACAGTGTTACCTTGAGCCAAATCAGCCGGCAACCCAGCATAAGTCACGGCTACGCGTTCTTGATTGCCGATGACGGATTTGTCTGTTGTAAAGGTGAAGGTCTGGCCTGCAGTAAGGGATACATCATTACCGCCTTCCAGTTTCATGGTGCGGATTTCAGGACCTTTAGTATCCAGTAGGATTGCTGCTTTTTTGCCTGTTTTCGCTGTGACTGCGCGAATATTTTTAATACGTTGACCATGCTCTTCGTAGTCACCGTGAGAAAAATTCAAACGCATTACGTTCATGCCTGCGTTTAGCAGCTCCGTCAATTTCTCTTCGGATTCTGTTTTTGGCCCGATAGTACAAACAATTTTGGTTTTTTTCATGACAATCTATCTACTGGTTTTAATGGATTAAAAGAGTGAATCGCCAACCATTGACATTTATGCCAACAATCGCCTGGTATTGTAAGTTGCGCAACATAATGGAAAAGGATGGCAAAACGCGTCAAATGGTTTTTTAGCGCACAGCCAGACATACGCAGGTATGCGAACTGGAAGCAATTAATTATCTGTGGTTTTTTCTGAGTTCGGTAAATCAATTGGCTGAAACCATTCAACTTATGATAGGGACGTATTATAGAGACTAATTTCTGTGAAATGAATCAAAAAAATGGTTCTTGAAAAGATTTATATGAGGAAAAGGGGCAACAGTTCAGCTCATGTTAAAGAAATCAGAGAGTTGTTGCGCAAACAGGATGTAATTGAATTTTTAGTGAGAAAATAATTGGAGGACATTTAGTGTAAGTAAATGAACAGGAAATGGAGAGGGTAGAAAAATAATATAACGAGGAAGCAGAAGAAAAACAGGGTTGAATGATATATGGTGCGTCCGAGTGGACTCGAACCACCGACCCCCACCATGTCAAGGTGGTGCTCTAACCAACTGAGCTACGGACGCACTTGAGAATTTTTGTTTCAGTCTGAAATTTGGTGCGTCCGAGTGGACTCGAACCACCGACCCCCACCATGTCAAGGTGGTGCTCTAACCAACTGAGCTACGGACGCAATCTAAATTTCTGTGGCTGACAACGGGGACGAATATTAACGGGCACTGCGCATTCTGGCAAGGGAAAAAGTGCAAATTCTTGTTCAACTGCTCGCATTTACATCTTTTAGAACGAATTTACAGCTTTCTCCCTTAATGCTGATAATTTGATGTACGAAATTATCAGCAATTGAATTAATGAGAGGATCGATTCAAAACAAACTGAACAGGTTGTTTTTGTGTCCACATAATCCGATAACCCATCATAAATGCTGCGGCAGTGAGACCAATGATGAACCCAATCCAGAATCCCTGTGGCCCCATTGGTTCCGTAACATAATCAGTCAGTGCCAGGATATAGCCACTGGTCATCCCGAAAAGCCAATAAGAAATCAAGGTGATAAAGAAAATAGAACGCGTGTCTTTATAGCCACGCAATACACCTGATCCAATAACCTGAATGGCATCTGAAAGCTGATAAATTGCAGCAAACAGCATTAAATGGGAGGCAAGAATGACAACTTCGGTATTGTCGTTGTACATAAACGCGATTTTTTCACTGAACAGTACCGTGAAAGTTGCAGTCGCACAGGCAATAATCAAACCGACAATCAGACTGGTATAAGCCGCGACTTTAGCGCCTTCGGTTGATCCTTTACCCAGATTATAGCCAACACGGATAGTTGCAGCGATCCCCAATGACAGAGGGAACATAAACATCATTGAACTGAAATTGAGGGCTATTTGGTGACCCGCAACGGCGACCACGCCAAGTGGAGAAACCAACAATGAAACAACCGCAAACAGGGTAACTTCAAAGAACATCGCAAGGGCAATAGGTAAACCAAGTAATATAATCCGTTTCTGGGTATACCACTTGGGTGCCGAAAAGTTGTTAAATGTTTGGATGTCTTTTTGACTGGGGGAACATTTAACATA
This sequence comes from Xenorhabdus santafensis, assembly GCF_033949405.1. Lineage (NCBI taxonomy): Bacteria > Pseudomonadati > Pseudomonadota > Gammaproteobacteria > Enterobacterales > Morganellaceae > Xenorhabdus > Xenorhabdus santafensis. The sequence continues at coordinate 122,371 of NZ_VCDN01000046.1, forward strand.
AGCCAGAAGCAGCAGGAACATTACCCAATAAACAGTCGCTGTTGCAACACCACAACCGACACCACCTAATTCTGGTGCACCGAATTTACCATAAATGAAAATATAGTTAACGGGAATATTAACCAATAACCCGGTAATACCGATGACCATGCCTGGCTTAGTTTTCGACAATCCTTCACATTGACTGCGCAAAACCTGAAAAAACAGATAGCCGGGTGCTCCCCACATGATGGCGTGAATAAAGTCTGTCGCCTTTTGGGCTAATGCAGGATCAATATTATGTTGCGCTTCGATAATGAATTGGCTGTTATACAATAACGCAATAACAAAGATAGAAAGGAATGTCGCCAGCCAAAAACCTTGTTGAGTTTGCCCGGAAACTTTTTTCCTCTGACCAGAGCCATTCATATGCGCAATTATCGGGGTTAAAGCGAGCAATACACCTTGACCGAATAAGATAGTAGGTAGCCAGATTGATGTGCCTACGGCAACAGCTGACATTTCAATTGCACCGGCTTTACCGGCCATGACTGTATCGACGACCCCCATTGCAGTTTGTGAAAATTGTGCAATGATGACGGGGATCCCCAAAGCGAGCAAACTACGCGCTTCATTTAAATATTTCTGCACGTACTACACCTTTATTTAATTGATAATTAATTGAAAAAACAAGTAATACTTTTGCGAGCAAACGATAGTAGTCGAAAGGTATCGCTTATAAGCAATCGCATTGTATAGGACTCATTTTTATTAATCCAATTGTAGTACGATGCTTATACTCAATAAGTGACGCTTTAACTATGCTTATCCTCATGTACAGTGGTGCTCGAAAGTAATACAGCACTATAAGTGAAGCAGTGAATATGTTGCATAGTGTTTAAAGTAATGCTGTTTAAAATGATAGTGTTTAAAGTGATAGTGTTTAAAAACAGTGGGTAGGTTAAACTAACTTGCTATGTGAAATGATTAAAGAGGTTCGCATGTTTACAGGTATCGTTCAGGGAAAAGCACCGATAGTTGCCATTGAAGAAAAAACGCACTTTCGGATCCATACCGTTAAATTTCCGGCTGAATTATTACCCGGAATTGAAACGGGGGCTTCTGTTTCCCATAATGGTTGCTGTTTAACAGTGACTAAAATTGATGGTGATTTAGTTAGTTTTGATCTGATGAAAGAAACGCTGCGGTTAACTAACCTTGGTGAACTTAAAGTTGGCGATATCGTCAATTTGGAAAGGGCAGCCAAATTTGGTGACGAAATTGGCGGGCATTTGATGTCTGGCCATATCATTACAACTGCTGAAATTGCAAAGATATTTACTTCAGAAAATAACCATGAAATTTGGTTTCGAGTTCACGATAAACAGCTGATGAAGTATATCCTGCATAAAGGTTTTATCGGTATTGATGGGATCAGCCTGACAATTGGCGATGTTGTAAATAATCGCTTTTGTGTGCATTTAATACCAGAAACGTTAGAACGTACAACGTTGGGTAAAAAGCGTCTTGGGGCAAAAATCAATATTGAAATTGATCCACAAACTCAGGCGGTTGTAGATACCGTTGAACGGGTTATGGCACAACAAGAACAAACAAAATTATTGATTCAAGCGGAAGAGCAATAAAAAATCTTATTGAATTACCGTGAATTCAAATCGCCTTAAATTACCGTAATACAAAGCACAGTAATCAGGGAGTAATAGCAATGATGTTATAGCTATATCACTCCAAAATATAAAAGCTACAGAAATTGTTCTTCTGTAGCTTTTTAGCTCTCTCAGAGACGTTTTCTACCTAGGGACTCTTAACCCTTTCTCAATACCTCGCGGACTGAAAACAACCTGCCACAATTGAATATCCCTGGCACGGAATGCACCTGCACAGGCATTCAGATAATAACTGAACATCCGTTTGAAACGTGGGCTGTAGTTATCTTCAATTTCATGCCAACTGGCAATAAACCGCTCATACCATGCCATGAGTGTCCGATCATAATCGGCACCAAAATTGTGCCAGTCTTCCATCACAAATTTTCCATTACTTGCCTTGGCTATCTTTGATATTGATGGTAAACAGCCATTTGGGAAAATATATTTTGTGATCCAGGCATCGGTTCCCAATTTATCACGATTGGAACCGATGGTGTGGAGAAGGAATATTCCGTCAGGTTTCAGATTTTTTTTCACAATATCAAAATAGTTGGCATAATTTTTGGGACCAACGTGCTCGAACATACCGACGGAAACAATGCGATCAAACTGAAAATTTAAATTCCGGTAGTCTTCAAGAATAATTTTTACATCCAGATCCTGACAACGCTCTTGGGCAAATTTCTGCTGTTCTGCGGAAATCGTCACACCAGTAACAGAGACGCCGTAGTTTTTCGCAGCATAAGCGGCTAAGCCACCCCATCCACAACCAATATCCAATAATGTCATGCCGGGGGAAAGCTGTAATTTTTCGCAAATCAGACGAAGCTTATGGGTTTGAGCCTCTTCCAATGTGTCAGCATCTTTCCAGTAACCGCAGGAATATTGCATATAAGGATCAAGCATGTGGGTAAAAAGATCATTGCCTAAGTCATAGTGTTCTTCGCCGACAATCCAAGCTCTTTTAGGAGACTGTAAATTAAATATGCGAGAAGTAACTATTCTTAAAATATCTTTGGCATTTTTAGGTATACGATGTTCTAAACCAGCCCGTAATATTTTATGAAAGAAAATATCAAGGCGATCACATTCCCACCAACCATCCATATAACTTTCACCCAGCCCCAGAGAACCTTCTTTTAATACCCGCTTATAAAAGTCAGGGTTTTTTATGCATATATCGGAAGGGCGCTTGCCGTTGATTTCAATATCAGCTTCCTGAAGTAATTCCTGAGCAATTCGATGCCAAGAGTCAGTTGTTGTGTTTTTACCTTCAACGAAAGATGAACTCATATACTCTCCAACATTTGTGTGGTGGAATTTTGAGGTATCACTTTTTAGCTGATTTTTATTATGTTAAAGCTATATAAACTTATCTGGAAATGATGAGAAAACTATAAAAAACCGCGAACGGTATTTTCATCCTGAAATGAAAGGGAGCTTCACTGCCCTGAAAAACCTCAAGTTCCAAGTTTTTAGAATAATGAATCGGTATGAGTATATGAGTGAAACAACATTTAAACAATCGACAAAAGGTCACACATTAGCGTGACCTTTAGATAATAATGTTCTTAGATATTATTTTTTAAAAAATAGCATTATTTGCTTAATCATTTTTTTTGGTTTTTTTCTTTTGTAACCAATAGCCAAACGCCATCGGCACAATAGTGGAAACCATAACTGTTGTTGTCGAAAGGAGAGGATTATTCATAAAAATAGAAACAATCATACTTGCGAAAAAGCACAGACCCAGTTGCAGAGCATTTTGTAATGCGGCGGCCTTGCCACTGCTATTGGGGTAAACAGAAAGTGCGTTAGCCACAGCAATTGGATAGGATGCGCCGTTCATTGCAGCCATGATACAAAATGGAACCAAAATAGCCATAAATGAAGGTTCATTTAAAACGGAAAGCAAATAAATGATGAACATGCTCACCGAATAACCAATCAGCAGGAATGGAAATACCGTTTCGCTTTTCACTTTTTCCAGCAGGATGCGACAACCATATCCACCGATCATAAATGCCAGAGTTTGAGGAATGTAACTCAACCCAATATCGGTAGGGTTATAGCCCATATTTTCCAGAATTATTGGTGAACCTGTCAGCCAAGCAAAAAAACCAGCACTGCAAGCAGCATAAATCAACACGTTACCGCTAAAGACAGGTGAACGGAGCAATGCGAAGAAAGAAATTGATTTCTCATTGACATTGACTTCAGTGCTCTTGTTTTTCTTGGCTAGGAAAAATGTTGGTATCAACAATAAAAGTGTCACGATCATTAAAACAAGAAAAATGATTTTCCAGCCAGCGTGTGACAATAACCATGCGCCTAACAATGGAGCCAGGGCAGGGGAAAGGGCAACTAAAGGCATGATCATGGCAAAAACACGTTTAGCGCGCTCTGCATCGTACCTGTCAATGACCAGCGCCTGCCAAGAAACCGCTGCGGAACAAACACCTACCGCCTGAATAAATCTCAAGACAAGCAATTGTGTCGCATCAGTTATCCAAATCATACCCAAACAGCTAATGGAAAACAGAGATAATCCGATAATAAGTACAGGCTTTCTGCCTATGCGGTCTGACAATTGCCCCCATAAGAGCTGAGCAAAAGCAAAACCCGCAAGAAAAATACTGAGGCTTGCACTAATGGCATTTTCTGAGGTATCCAAATCTACTTTCATTGCACCAAAAGCAGGCAGATACATATCGATAGCCAAATAACCGAGCATGCTCAGGCCAGCGAGATAAAACATAAATGGAATTGAATTTTTATTTGTCGCCATGGTGTTCGTAACTTGATGTGGTAATTGATAAAAGAATACCCGACTTATTCTATATGGCATGATTTTTACTTGTGAAACGGTAATATTTGCACCATGCTGTGAAAAAAATTGAAAGGAAGATATATGTGGTCTGAATACTCTCTGGAAGTTATTGATGCTGTTGCCAGAACAGGAAGTTTCAGTGCGGCAGCATCAGAACTTCATCGTGTACCTTCTGCTGTAAGCTATACAGTAAAACAGCTTGAAGAATGGCTGGCAGTACCTCTATTTGAGCGACGTCACCGTGACGTGGACTTAACTGAAGCGGGAGCCATTTTTGTCAAAGAAGCTCGCTCTGTTATCAAAAAAATGCATCACACTCGGCATCAATGCCAGCAAGTTGCCAATGGTTGGCGGGGGCAATTTAGCATTGCCGTGGACAGGGTAGTGAAACCTGAGAGAACTCTCCGGCTCATTCTCGATTTTTATCGGCATTTTCCCGATATTGAGCTGTTTATTTACCCCGAGGTTTTCAATGGGGTATGGGATGCGCTGGTGAATGAACGGGTGGATGTTGCGATTGGTGCAACGCGGGCATCTCCCGTTGGTGAACGATATAACTTCAGGGACATGGGATTCATGCCTTGGTTATGTGTCGTCAGCCCTGAGCATGAATTGGCGTCAATATCGGGGAAATTAAATGACGATCAAATGCGACCTTATCCCAGTTTGTGTCTTGAAGATACTTCACGCAGTTTGCCTAAAAGGGATACATGGGCGTTGGATAACCAACGGAGACTGGTTGTCCCTGATTGGGATGCAGGGTTGAATTGCCTGATGGATGGTTTGTGTGTTGGAATGGTGCCCAAACATCGTGCATTGCCTCTTATCCGCAAAGGAAAACTGACAGCACTTGAACTTGAACAACCATTGCCTGATAGCCCATGCTGCTTGGTATGGTCGCAAAAAAGCCATTCACCAGCATTAAGTTGGTTATTTGATTATCTCGGGGATAGTGAAACACTTAATGCTGAATGGTTGCAAGAAAACTAACTGTCAGCGACGGTAATCGATAAAAGGCCCATCTGCGACGGAGCGCCGTTCAACAAGGCGTGGGTGAACTTCAATAGTTTGTGCATCTTCACGCTTATTGACGATCCTATCCAGTAGCATTGAGAAAGCCATTTGCCCCAGCCGTTCTTTGGGCTGGTGAATGGTTGTCAATGCTGGGGTAAAATAGCGGGCATTTCGGATATTGTCATAACCAATAATGGAAATGTCTTGTGGTACACGCAAACCTAATTCATCAGCGGCGCAGATTGCTCCCATTGCCATGACGTCGCCCCCGCAAAAAACAGCTGTTGGGCGGTGTTTCTGATTTAGGATCTTACACATAGCTTGGTAACCTGATTCTGGTTCGAAATCACCTTGCACAATCCACTCATCGCGAATAGCGATATTGGCCTCTTTCAGCGCCTTGAGAAAGCCTTGGTGACGCCCGCCACCTGTATTTCTTGCCAATGGGCCAGGAATGGAAGCAATATCACGGTGCCCGCGTTCAATAAGATAGCGACCAGCCAAGTAACCGCCATGAAAGGCATTGTCGATGATGGCATCGGTAAAATCCCCTCTGGACTCACCCCAATCCATTACTACCATAGGAATATTGCGATAGTCTTCTAACATGCCTAAAAGTTGTTCAGGATATTCTGAACACATAACCAGCAAACCATCTACGCGTTTTTGCGCCAACATGGCAAGATATGCTTTTTGTTTATCAAGGTTATTATGGGAATTACATAAAATCAGAGTGTAACCCTTGCTGTAGCAACTATTTTCAACAGATTCTATGATTTCAGCAAAATAGGGGGCTTCGCTGGATGTTGCCAATAATCCGATGGATTTTGTGTGGTTAACTTTCAAACTACGGGCAACGGCACTGGGAGAATAGTTCAGTTCTTTAATAGCAGCCCAAACTGCAGCCTTAGTATCTTCGGCGACGAAACGGGTTTTATTGATAACATGGGATACGGTTGTGGTAGAAACACCAGCGCGTTTGGCCACATCTTTAATCGTTGCCATGATAAAAAGGACTCCTGACCTTATGGTCTAAATTTATATATTCTAACTTTTCAAGTTGCTGATTGATTCGCCGTATCTGCTTGTCGATACGCTTTAACTTGAAATATAGATAATTGTTAATCGTTTACCAACATATTTATATATGAGGTGATGGGTTGGCAACAATTTAGCGATAAACATTGAATTTTGTCTGATCTAGCTCAAAAGTGAAAGTGATAATCGATGTTATAAAGAGTATGAATTTAAGTTGGTAGTATAATTTACAAACAATGCAGTAAATAACCATCTAAAATTATGGTGTTAGGTATCTTGCTTTTCACATTGAGGATGTTCTATGGATACAGATCTGAAGTTGGGATTGTTGGCTGCCGGTAGCGCATTAATCATGATTGTCTTTCTGGCAAGCCTTTGTCTTATTAATTGAGAGCTAGAAAAATAATTGACGTATAACACCGTTTGTATTTAGGGTTGGTTTTCTGACATTCATAATCAGAGAATGGAAGAAAACCAGCCCTTATCATTTCAAACTGGCATAAGAATCAATCTTATTAAGCCAGGTTTTCTTCAACAAATGCCCAGTTGACCAAAGCCCAGAAATGCTCCAGATATTGTGGGCGGGCATTACGGTAATCGATGTAGTATGCGTGTTCCCAAACGTCGACGGTCAGAACTGGCTTATCTTCGCCAGTCAATGGAGTTGCTGCATTGGAAGTGCTGACGATAGCCAAACTTCCGTCAGCTTTTTTGACCAACCATGTCCAGCCGGAACCAAAGTTTTTCAGTGCAGCGTCAGTAAATTGTTGTTTGAACTCAGCAAAAGAACCGAAAGCATTGTTGATGGCATCCGCTACTTTTCCAGTTGGTTCGCCACCGCCATTTGGTGACAGGCTATGCCAGTAAAAAGTGTGGTTCCAAACCTGTGCAGCATTATTGAAAACGCCGCCTTCAGATGTTTTGATGATTTCTTCCAGGGATTTTCCGGCAAATTCAGTATCTTTGATAAGATTATTCAGATTTACAACGTAGGCGTTGTGGTGTTTGCCGTAGTGATATTCCAAAGTTTCTGCAGAAATGTGTGGTTCCAGGGCATCTTTGGCATAAGGTAATGCTGGTAATTCAAAAGACATTGCATGCTCCTTTTTAATATCGGGTTTTCAGCTCTGTAGCCATGATTTTTAAGATTAATCATGGTCAGGGCAAATTTAGGATTATTATCTTGTTGCTATTTTGGTAATTATCTTAACAACTTTTCTGTCAAATAACAGGGAAAAAGATGCTATTTGGCAGAAGTTGGCGTAGATCTAAACTATCTGATGTATTTGATGTAGTTAATGTGATTAGTTGGAATAGAAATATTGAATGGTTATTTGTCTCAATTGCTGTTGAGGCACATCATGGCAAACACTTACCTTAGCAAAAACGTACTGTCCTATAGTAAAAATGGACTATGGTAAGGCCGTGTCATGACGAAACTTTATAGTGAAAATTGGCTCCAGAAAGTTCTCTGTAGAAAAATGAGCGTATAAAGTGGTATTCTAAATCAATCTTTTCTGATTCTGAAAATAGTGCTTGCAGTTTTAAGGAAGCAAAAATGACGACAACTAATACCAATACTAACACCGCTACTGATACAACTAAGGCGATCGTTGAGAAGATTGAGCGCCAAATTAAAGAAAACCCAATCCTGCTGTATATGAAAGGTTCTCCAAAATTGCCAAGCTGTGGTTTCTCGGCGCAAGCAGTACAGGCTTTGTCTGCTTGTGGTGAACGTTTTGCTTACGTGGATATTTTACAAAATCCTGATATCCGCGCTGAATTGCCTAAATATGCAAACTGGCCGACATTCCCTCAACTTTGGGTTGACGGCGAACTGGTTGGTGGCTGTGACATTCTGATGGCCATGTATCAGAATGGTGAATTACAGGCTCTGATCAAGGAGACTGCTGATAAATATCGTGAGCAGTCTGCAGAATAATCTGCTGAAATGATAAACCAGACCCCGTGCCTGCAATAAGCACGGGGTCTGATACTTTAGGAATCGTTTTCAGTGGAAGGTTCGGAAGGCAATGGCCAACCGCCGAGTCGCTTCCAGCGATTGACGAGTTCGCAAAAAAGTAAGGCAGTGCGATCAGTATCGTAAAGTGCGCTGTGTGCTTGGGTGCTATCAAACGGTATTCCCGCAGTGATACAAGCTTTGGCTAGAATTGTCTGACCAAGGACTAATCCACTAAGTGCTGCGGTATCAAAAGTCGCGAACGGATGGAATGGATTGCGTTTCAAACTGGAACGTTCAGCAGCGGCCATAACAAAACCGTGATCAAAACTGGCATTATGGGCAACCATAATTGCACGGTTACAATTCGTCTCTTTCATACCCTTGCGGATCATTTTGAAAATAGCATGCAGGGCAGTGTATTCACTGACCGCACCCCGTAGGGGATTTGTGGGATCAATACCGGTGAATGCCAGTGCAGCAGGATCAAGGTTGGCACCTTCAAAAGGGTCAATGTGGAAATGCAGCGTATCAGCAGGCATTATCCAGCCTTCTTCATCCATTTTTAAAGTAATTGCAGCGATTTCAAGTAAAGCATCTGTACGTGCATTAAACCCGCCAGTTTCGACATCAATGATAACGGGGTAATAGCCACGAAAGCGTCCACTTAGCAAGTTTTGATCGTTTTTATTAGACATCTGATTTTCAGTTCTTAATAACTTCAGGATTTTGTTTTTAACTCTGGAATAGCAAGTATTATGACAAAATTTGGCGCATCTTGCAGGGGTAATGCTGACCTAATTAAAAAGGGCAAGAAAATACGCCCTTTTTAATCTTGTTTGTATACTGCAAGTTACATTTTGAAATCTATTGGGGATTGAAAGGAATAAATAATCAATTTCCTAACGCATTGCTTGCGCTGCTGTTCTCGATGAGTTCTATTTTATAGCCATCAGGATCTTCAACAAATGCAATGACAGTTGTACCACCTTTGACTGGCCCAGCTTCACGGGTTACATTGCCACCAGCAACTTTGATGCGCTCACAAGTTGCAGCGACATCATCAACACCCAAGGCAATATGCCCAAACGCAGTTCCCATTTCGTAGTTTTCAACACCCCAATTGTAAGTCAGCTCAATAACTGCGCCTTCACTTTCGTCACTATAGCCAACAAATGCGAGAGAATATTTATACTCAGGGTTTTCACTGGTACGAAGTAAACGCATGCCCATTACTTGAGTATAGAAATCAATCGAGCGTTGTAAGTTGCCAACACGGATCATTGTATGGAGTAAACGCATGATTACCTCTTGATCTTTATTAGTTTTATTGCGAAACATTGCTTATTGTACAGCATGGCTTTATTGCAAATATAGTCTTAAATATGAACAAGTTACTATAATTTAACACAGTAGTCCTAGCCGTATACGCCTAATCAACTATAACACTTGTCTGCATAAAATAATTCAATTTGTCCTGCCGTTTATTTAGTTTCGTTTTGTTATTATTTTATTTTTAATTGTTATCTTATGGTCATATACTGACCACATAGAAACCTCCATATGGAAAAGGTTGATGAATCTGAGTGCAGGAGGATCAAATGGCTGAACAATTAGAATTTTTTGCTATTCCAAATCCCTGCCGGGGAATTTGTGAATCTGATTCTCGTGGTTTTTGCCGAGGGTGTTATCGGAGCAGAGAAGAACGATTTACATGGATGAAGTTATCGAATAGTGAGAAAAGAAAAATATTGCGGTTATGTCATCAGAGATATCTAAAAATATTAACATTAAAAAGAGAAGGTAAAGATATTATGCCGAGACAACCTGATTTATTTTAATTTTATTCTGAATTGATCGAAAAGTGTCAATTAGGTGAATAATAATTTAGGATTGCTTGAAAAATAAAAAGTGTTACCAGCAATAAATGATGTAATGCGTGTATTATATTTCTTTAATTTGACTTAAGTTAATTTTAGATATCGGCTTCGCTGGCCGGTTTCAGTATTTAAGTAAAAATTTCTTATTAAAGAATTATTTATTGTTCGATAAAAGAGCTGTTTTTTTATCTTGTTGTTTTATATATTATTTATAATAAAATGGACGTTCTCTGTAAGAGAAAAATGATATTAATGTAAAAATATATAGATTAGTATTTGGATGGCGGTTATTCTTATAGAACTTTAACCGAGTGGAAATGTATATATTTTGAGGGTTTGTATTTTTTTTGTTGATATTTAAAATTAGAATAGTTTAGTTGGAGGATTATTTTATACAGTTTATATCGTTGGTGGATTAATGCGCGAATTTATTCGGTGCGCCATAGAACTTCGCTTTTTAGAGCGACGAAGATGTCAACTTTAAGTAACAAGCCAACGCGACACACTAATTAAGTAATTAGCGAAATATCTGACTCTGCTAAATGTATAAGCATGATATAGAGTGCGTATCCATTATTCATATGAATAAACTGATTGGATAATTCATTGATGTTATATGAGTCTCTAATTATAAGGAGGGGTAATTGGAATTGACATTGGGATCAGACCTAGCACGTTTAGTCCGTGTTTGGCGCGCTTTAATTGATCATCGTTTGAAACCGTTGAAATTAACTCAAACACATTGGGTTACTTTATACAATATTAGTCAGCTACCACCAGAGCAATCACAGATACAGCTCGCGAAAGCTATTGGTATTGAACAACCATCTCTGGTAAGAACTCTTGATCAATTAGAAGAAAAGAAACTGATTACACGTCATACATGTGCCAATGACCGACGAGCTAAAAGAATCAAATTAACCGGGGAATCGGAAACTTTTATCCAAGAAGTGGATAGTGTTATTGATTCGACAAGGAAAGAAATTTTGGAGGGAATTACTCACGATGAGTTAATCCTACTTGCTTCTGTAATAAAAAAAATTGAAAAAAACATCAGTCAATTACATAAACAGGTAATATAAAAATTAACCTATAATAAAATCGCGGTCCAGATCTTGATCAGCCGCGATTTCTTGGTTTTGTATTCTCTGAGTTTTTCAGAGAGGTGATACAGTGAGAGAATCTCCGCTACCAGCAATCTTGACGCGTTGTCCTCTGCTAAATGGAACTTTATCTAATTTCTGCACCACGATGATGTTTTTTCCGCTATCCGTACGAACTCCTAGCTCAACACCTTTCGTTTGGTCTATGTATCCTTCAATCCCTTGACCAGCCATACTACCAGCAATGGCACCGGCAGCCGTAGCGAGTCTTTGACCTGAACCGCCACCGACTGTATTACCCAATAACCCGCCTAAAACAGCCCCACCAATGAGACCTAACATATTAGGATCTCCAGCTTGACTGCCTTTAATAGTGACAGGGCGTACAGACAGAATAGTGCCATAGGTTACGGCCTGAGCCTGTTTGACTTGACCAATCGAATAAGTATCACTAGAAAGCGCTCCCATGTCTGCACAACCTGACAATGTTGTTACTACAACTGCACCAACCAGGAAACGTTTAAACATAGTCACTCCTAAATTTAATGCCCGATAGGGAAGCTTGATAATAAACTGACTATCAAGCATGCGCTACTGTTAGCAGAAAACTCCCAGTAGAGAACTTATGGTTAGCAGAAGATTAATAAATCTGCTAATCATAAAGACTATATATTTGTATGTAACAAATGCCTATAGCGTACTCTTAAAGGAATAATTCCTAACCAAGAGTTTAGCATGTTTTGTGAAGAGCTTTCCAAAACTCAGATTTTATCCCCGCTATTAATCAGTAAACATATATAGTCCAAATAGATGTGTTTTATAGTTTGCTCGTGATTAGAAGTATCAACTTGCTAAATGTAATCCATTCTTTAAATAGGAGAGTATTCATGAAATCAGGACGTTATATTGGTGTTATGTCTGGCACTAGCATGGATGGTGTTGATGTTATTTTGGCAGAAATCAGTGATAAAGTTGTTATCCAACAAGAAAGTTATAATCATCCTTTCCCACAAGAACTTAAACAGCAATTGCTTTCTATCTGTCAGGGGCAGCAAACAACTTTATCAATGGTAGGGCGATTTGATTATGAACTCGGTACGCTTTTTGCTGAAGCAGTACAAGGGCTGTTGAATAAAACAGGGCTGAGTGCAAGTGATATTACGGCCATCGGGTGCCATGGCCAGACAGTTTGGCACGAGCCTGATGGCGAAAAACCTTTTACTATGCAAATCGGCGACAATAACCGCGTTGCAGCGCTCACCAATATTACAACCGTCGGTGATTTCAGGCGGCGTGATATGGCTTATGGCGGTCAGGGTGCGCCATTGGTTCCGGCATTCCACATGGCTGTACTGGGGCATCCTACAGAACGGCGCGTTATTCTTAATATTGGTGGAATTGCGAATATTTCTGCATTACTGCCTAATTCAGCTGTAAAAGGGTATGATACTGGGCCTGGCAATATGTTGATGGATGCCTGGACTTGGCGGCACAAGCAGCAGCCTTATGATAAAGATGCATTATGGGCTAGTGAAGGCACCGTTGTTGAGCCTTTGCTTCAGAAAATGCTCTCTGATCCTTATTTCGCACGAATTGCACCAAAAAGCACAGGTCGAGAATACTTCAATATGGCATGGCTGGAAAAACAACTGGCTGATTTTCCAGATGTCACGCCAGTAGATGTACAGGCAACATTGGCTGAATTAACGGCTGTAAGCATTGTTGAGCAAGTTATATTAAGTGGTGGATGTGAGCGTCTTTTAGTTTGTGGCGGCGGTGCACGGAATCCACGTGTCATGAGTCGGATGTCAGAGTTATTGCCGGATACTGAAGTGACCACGACCGATAAATATGGATTGAGTGGTGACGATATGGAAGCCTTGGCATTTGCTTGGCTGGCATTTAGAACAATGTCTGGGTTGTCTGGTAATCTGCCATCAGTAACAGGTGCAGATAGAGAAACAATTTTAGGCGCAATTTATCCCGTAGTTAAATAACTTATTTGAGCAATTAGCAATAAGTTAAACATGATTGTTAATAGTAAATAGCAGCTAATTGTGAATGACAATTGATCGCAAATAGCATTTAATTGCAAATAGAAGTTGGTCGCAAATGACAATTAGTTGCAAATATATAGTGATATGCTAATACCCATAAAAGAATCGAGAGCTAAAAATGTCAGAATATAATGAAATGGCTATCGCAGAATTGCGTCGCGAATATATACGTGGTGGGTTAAGGCGCAAAGATCTTACAGAAGAACCGATAGAACTTTTTGAGCATTGGTTGAAGCAGGCCTGTGACGCCAAACTCAGTGATCCAACTGCGATGTGCATTGCTACGGTAGATGAGCATGGGCAACCTTATCAGCGTATCGTTTTACTAAAACATTTTGACGCCCGCAGCTTAGTTTTTTATACCAACCTTGGTAGTCGCAAGGCAAAACACTTAGCCCAGAATAATCGAATCAGCCTTCATTTCCCTTGGTATCAGTTGGAACGGCAGGTTAGTTTTCTTGGTAAGGCTGAGCGCTTATCTCCGACTGAAGTTATAAAATATTTTCATAGTCGCCCAAGAGATAGCCAAATTGCAGCATGGGCTTCTCAACAATCTTCACGGATCTCTGCCCGGGGCATTCTGGAAGGAAAATTTTTGGAATTGAAACAAAAATTCCAAAATGGTGAAGTTCCGTTACCCAGCTTTTGGGGGGGATTCAAAGTCGAGTTTGATTCAGTAGAATTCTGGCAAGGAGGGGCTAACCGTTTACATGACCGTTTTCTGTACCAGCGTGAAGGTAATGGGTGGCATATTGACCGTTTAGCTCCTTAGCAAGAGAGTCTTTAGGCCTGAAATGCCCGATGGTATGCGGTCGCTTTCAAATTACAGCCTATAAAGTAAAGGCTTGATAATTTGAGTGGATAATTACTGTTTTTAATACTGGCACTTATATTACTGGCGTTTTATGCTATAGCACGCGATTTATAACGAGATACTTATATAGATATATAGGTAAAATATACAAACCGATGGAGTCATTGATGTCTAGCAATAACCTGATTAAACAACTGCAAGAGCGGGGCCTTGTTGCCCAGGTAACGGATGAGGAAGCGTTAGCTGAGAGACTGGCGCAAGGTCCGGTTTCTCTCTATTGTGGCTTCGATCCTACCGCTGATAGCTTGCATTTGGGCCATCTGGTTCCTTTGCTGTGTTTAAAACGATTCCAACTTGCTGGGCATAAGCCTATTGCATTGGTTGGTGGCGCGACAGGTTTGATTGGCGATCCAAGTTTTAAAGCAACAGAACGCAAATTGAACACAGAAGACACCGTTCAAGAGTGGGTTGAGAAAATTCGTAAGCAAGTATCACCATTCCTCAGTTTTGAAGGCGAGAATGGTGCAGAATTAGCCAATAACTATGAATGGTTTGGCGAAATGGATGTGCTGACTTTCTTACGTGATATCGGTAAGCATTTTTCTGTTAACCAAATGATTAACAAAGAAGCGGTAAAACAGCGTTTGAACCGTGACGATGTTGGTATTTCATATACTGAATTTTCTTACAATCTATTGCAATCATATGACTTTGCAAACCTGAATGGCAAATATGGTGTTGAACTGCAAATTGGGGGATCAGACCAATGGGGCAACATTACATCAGGTATCGATTTGACTCGTCGCTTACACCAGAAACAAGTGTTTGGTATGACAGTACCGCTGATCACCAAATCAGATGGTACCAAATTTGGTAAAACAGAAGGTGGGGCAGTTTGGTTGGATCCAAAGAAAACCAGCCCATATAAATTTTACCAGTTCTGGATCAACACAGCAGACGCAGATGTTTATCGTTTCCTGAAATTCTTTACATTCATGGACATTGAAGAAATCAATGCGCTTGAGCAAGAAGATAAGAACAGCGGTAAAGCACCACGCGCTCAATACGTACTGGCAGAACAAGTTACAGGTATGGTACATGGTGAAGCAGGGCTGACAGCGGCGAAGCGTATTACTGAAAGCTTATTCTCTGGGGCTGTTGCTGATTTAACCGAAGATGACTTTGCGCAATTAGCACAAGATGGTATGCCTGCGATTGAACTTGAAAAAGAGGCTGATTTGCAACAAGCATTGGTCAGCGCTGAATTTGTTCCTTCTCGCGGGCAAGCACGTACCATGATCAGTTCTAACGCCGTTTCCATCAATGGTGAAAAGCAATCTGAACCAATGTATGTATTTGCGGATTCTGATCGTTTATTTGGGCGCTATACGTTACTGCGTCGTGGTAAAAAACATTATTGCCTGATTAACTGGAAATAATTCACAAAAGCAAAAGTTTTATTAAGGGCAACAGTAATGTTGCCCTTAAAGTATGCCCAATGATTTCGAGTTGCATTGTGGCGGCAAGGGAGTGACAAATTCGTCGGGAACGAATTTGCCCAGCCAAAGGTCGAAAGGCAGGAGCCTTTCATTCATTCTCAGGAGCATAGATAACCGGATGTTTGTAAAAACGGGGATTGAAGTGAATGAGTGCCGCCAAAAAAGAGGTAATTCGAAAGACGAAGGGTATAAACGATACCTTAATAAGCCATCTGCGAATCAAAAAATAATAAACTAGGCCTTATCATGAAAAACATTCTTTCAATTCAGTCTCACGTTGTTTTTGGTCATGCAGGAAATAGCGCAGCTGTTTTTCCGATGTATCGTATGGGAGTGAACGTATGGCCATTAAATACAGTTCAGTTTTCTAACCACACTCAATATCCCCAATGGCGTGGTTGTGTGATGCCACCAGAGCATCTGACTGAAATAGCGCAAGGAATTGGTGAAATAAATAAACTTGCATCCTGTAATGCCGTACTGAGTGGTTATATCGGCTCTGCCGAGCAGGGAGATCGCATTCTTGATATCGTGAAACAGGTTAAGCAAGCTAATCCCGAGGCTTGGTATTTTTGTGATCCGGTTATGGGCCATCCGGAAAAAGGGTGTATTGTTGCGCCAGGAGTGGCGGAATTCCATTGTGAAAAATCATTGCCTGTCAGTGACATTATTGCACCTAATTTATTAGAGCTTGAAATATTATCTGCACGAACAATTGAAAATGTAGAACAAGCAATTTCTGCGGCGCGTGAATTATGCGAAAAAGGCCCAAAGATTGTGCTGGTGAAACATCTTAGCCGTGCAGGATATAAAACAGATTGTTTCGAAATGCTGCTAGTGACCAAAGAGCATAGTTGGTATATTAGCCGTCCATTGATCGATACAGGAGCGCGTCAACCTGTTGGTGTTGGCGATTTAACCAGTGGTTTATTCCTGGTGAATCTACTAAAAAGCCCATCTTTAGGAAACACAGAACTACAAGCAGCATTAGAGCATGTAACTGCCGCTGTCTATGAAGTTATGCTGGAAACGCAAAAAAGCGGAGAATACGAATTACAGTTGGCAGCCGCACAAGACAAAATGGTTGTACCAACATATCATGTCAGCGCATCACAAATTGACTGACATATCCCGGTTACTCGTCACTTTCAAGCCGCGGCTTGAAATTCGTGATATCCATAGGGACAGGTAACCTCTCAAATTAAGTTTCCGGTACGGCCGTACCGGAAGCAAACAATATTGAAAGAATATCTATCTGAAATCAGCCATAATTAATTTAAATCAAGCCTTCTGCTATTAGAGCATCATGAACATGGGGACGTTGCTTAATTTTATCCCTATAAGCGTTTACATATACCAATTCAGAAATATCTAACTTTGTGGTGCGTGCCCACAGAATAATGACGAATAGATAAGAATCTACAACGGTAAAATGATCCCCAGCGATATAAGGCTGTTTTGCTAAGATGCTATCAATATAAGCAAAGTGAAGTTTCAGCTTTTTTATCGCAATATCGATAGCGGCTTGGGGTGCCGCCATAATTGGAAACAGGGGCGCAAAATTTTGATGTAATTCACTGGATATGAAACTTAACCATTCTATTTGATGGTAATGCTCCATTGTGCCTGTCGGTGCGAGTAGGTTACTATCAGGTTTTTGGTCGGCAATATATTTAAGAATGGCAGTCGCTTCCGTGAGTATTTGGCCATTATCAAGCAGAATTGTAGGTACTTTTCCTTTGGGATTGATAGCACGAAAATCAGCACCACTTTCAGTTTTTTTATTTATCAAATCCACTTTTACCATACTGAAATCCAAACCTGTTTCACGAAGAATGATATGGGGGGAGAGTGAGCAAGCTCCCGGTGTATAGTATAGTTTCATAACTTGTTCCTTAATTAAGCCTTTAATTTTTGTGGGTATGTTAATTTTGGATACAATAAAACAAAAAACAGTAGCCATCTTTTATTTAGAAGTCAAGATGTTAAGCAGGGAGCAAAGGGGAGGAATAAGCCCAGTGTAATAAAAACAACCGGGCTTATTGAGTAGGTCAATCAGCTATCGATCTTATTTCAGTTCTAGCTCATTCATGGCAGCGATACTAAAGCCGCCGTCAACATGCAGGATCTCACCAGTAACGCCACCAGCCAGATCAGAGCACAGGAATGCAGCAGCATTACCAACATCTTCTGTCGTAACGGTACGACGGATAGGTGTCACCGCTTCGCAGTGCGCCAGCATTTTACGGAAGTCTTTAATGCCAGAAGCCGCCAAAGTACGAATTGGGCCAGCTGAAATACCGTTAACGCGAATGCCTTCAACGCCCATTGCATTTGCCATATAACGAACGTTTGCTTCCAGAGAAGCTTTTGCAAGACCCATCACGTTATAGTTAGGGATCGCACGTTCTGCACCCAGATAGCTCAGGGTAAGCAGGGCAGAATTAGGATTCAGCATGTTACGGCATGCTTTTGCCATCGCAACAAAGCTGTATGCACTGATGTCATGTGCAATTTTGAAACCTTCACGGGTAACAGCATTAACATAATCACCATCAAGTTGATCAGCAGGTGCGTATCCGATGGAGTGAACAAAACCATCGAATTTAGGCCATACTTTACCCAACTCAACAAACAATGAGTCGATGCTCTCATCTTCAGCAACATCACATGGCAGAACGATATTAGAATTCAGTGATGCAGCGAACTCTTCGACACGAGGTTTCAGCTTGTCATTTTGATAGGTAAAAGCCAGCTCTGCTCCTTGATCGTGCATTGCTTTAGCAATCCCATAAGCGATAGACAGTTTGCTGGCGACGCCAGTAATGAGAATGCGCTTGCCGGTCATGAAACCCATAGCAGTATCCTTATTGTTCTTTGTGAGCAAACACCAATGGTCACAGGGCTAAAATATTATCCATAATATGACCAAGGCATTTATTGTTAATAAACGGGGACGATTCTATCATGCCGGAGAGAAATGTGGTGAGTTTCCTGTTCTGTTCCGATCAGTGAATAAAATACGTCCGGTTAACATTAAAATATTAGGTGATATCCTGCCGCCAGGCATCAGCGGATAGAGCTTCACCAAAATGGCTGGCTATCAATCTGCGTGTAATATCATGCAGCGGAGAAGCCAGCACCTCCGCTGTATTGCCACGCTCAACAACTTCCCCTTCATGCATTACTAGCATTTGATCACTGATATGCTTCATCATACCGAGATGCTGGGTTACATAGATGTATGAAATACCATGCTTTTCCTGCAATTCCAGCATCAAATTGATGATTTGTGAACGCATTGACATGTCAAGGGAAGCTAATGCTTCATCTGCAACAATAATTTGTGGCTGTAATATTAATGCCCGTGCCAGAGCTACACGTTGTTTCTGCCCGGATGCGAGCATGTGTGGATAATAATTGGCATGGTCTGGCCGTAACCCAACTTGGCGCAATGTCTGATTGATCCGTTTCTCGCGTTCAGTCGTGGATAATTCGGTATTCAGGATTAACGGCATATCCAGAATTTGCCCGATGCGCTGGCGAGGATTCAATGAAGTACTGGGATCTTGAAAAATCATGCGAATGCGTTGGCTACGGTAGCTGTAATCCCCGTAAGTCAGTTTATGACCATCGATCAGGATTTCGCCGGAAGTAGGCTCAACAACCCCCGACAGCATTCTTGCCAGCGTAGATTTGCCGGAACCATTCGCGCCAATTATGGCCAGTGTTTTTTTAGGTTGCAAGGTAAAGCTCACTGGTTTTACTGCGTCAAGGTGAAGCCGGCGAAATAACCCCGTTTGATAGCGGAATGTTTTAGTCAGGTTTTTGACTTCCAGTAATGTATCAACCAATTACGGCTCCTCCATATTCAAAGGGAAATGGCAGGCGAATGCATGGCTTTTAATCACTCGTAGCCGTGGGGTTTCAATGCAGGTTTTCTGGGCGTAGGGGCAACGTGGCCCTAAACGGCACCCGACCGGCAGGTGTTCCAGAGAGGGAATACCTCCCGGCAGTGTATTCAGCCGGCTTTTATGTGGCAGTGGGCTGCCAAAGTCAGGGATTGAGCGGATAAGCGCCTGCGTATAGGGATGGTAAGGCGTCACCAGCAATTCATCCGGAGCGGCGCTTTCCACGGTTTGCCCGCAATATAGGACATTGATCCGTTTAACCAGTTTGCTCATCATTTGCAGATCATGACTAATCAATAAAATCGTCATGTTGTTGTTTTGATTCAAACTCGATAGCAAACGGAAAATTTGGGCCTGTGTTGTTGGCTCCATGGCATTGGTTGGTTCATCCGCAATCAACAACCTTGGTTGATTGGCAAGGGCAATGGCAATCATCACTTTCTGGCATTCACCTTCTGTCAATTCATAAGGGTAACTGTGCATGATATCGTTGTGATCTTTAATGCCAACGCGATGCAATAGCTCGATTGCCCGGCGTTTTCGCCAATTGAACCTTTGCCACCAACGGCCTTTATATGTCCAGCCGGGGATGGCTTGAATGAGTTGCTTGCCAATATTTTCAGATGGATCGAGACATGATTGCGGCTCCTGAAAAATCATTGAAATATTGTGGCCTATCACTTTGCGGCGCTGTCTTGGCGTCAGGCGCAATAAATCAATGTCGTTGAAACGAAAACGATCAGCGGTAACATTGAGGTTCTCTTTTGTGACGCCACAAATTGCTTTGGCAATCAGGCTTTTCCCTGATCCAGATTCGCCTGCCAGACCGAGAATTTCACCTTCTGTCAGTGAAATACTAAATCTATCAACGGCCTTAACAGGGCCTTCAGCGGTCATAAACTCAATGGTGAGGTTTCGAATATCAAGCAGTGGCATTATTCGACTCCTGCATTAATGGCTCGATGGAGACCATCGCCCAATAAATTGACTAACAGGACACTGAGCATAATTGCGGCTCCGGGCAGCATAACTGTCCATGGTGCAGCATAGAGCAGTTCCAGAGAATCCCCCAGCATGGCACCCCATTCTGGTGATGGTAGCTGTGCGCCAAGATCGAGGAAACCCAAGGCTGCAATATCAAGGATAGCGATAGAAAGCGCCCGGGTTAATTCACTGACAATCACGGCGGTAATATTGGGGAAAATGGCGTAGCGCAAAATCTGATAATTTGAGGCGCCATCCAGACGTGCGGCAGTGATATATTCTTTATCCAGTTCATCATGTACTGCGGTATACACAGTGCGGACTATTCTTGGCAGCAACGCCAGACAGACTGCGATCATGGCATGATGCAGGCTGGCACCGACAAATGCAACGACAATGATCGCCAGCAACAATGAAGGGATTGAAAGCAAAGTATCAAGGGTATGATTCAGTATTGCTGATCTCAATCCGTGGCTCATGCCCGCAAGGCTCCCGATAATTAAGCCGACAACGGCAGCTATCGCTGTGACAATCAGCGCGGTTCCAAACGTGGATGATGTCCCAATCAACAGACGGCTGAAAATATCGCGTCCAAGATCGTCCGTTCCTAGGAAGAAAGCGACGTTGCCGTGGTGTGACCATGAAGGAGGCATAAGCTGGTCTACAAATTGCTGGTCAAGCCGATATGGGGCGATATAGTCCCCCAACAAACTTAATGCAATTAAAATCAGCACCCCATAAAAACCCATCATTGCCAGTATGTCAGAATAGAAGAATCGCCAGATAACTTTTAATGGCGAAGGCATTTTCTTTTCCTGATAAAAGTTATCTAAAGGCATACCATTCCTTATGCTTCAGAGGATTAGCCATCGCTCCAATAATATCTGTCAGTATATTGACTGAAATAACCAAGGTTCCTACTACCATAACACCCGCTGAAATTGCTGAATAATCCTGCTGGCGAACGGCACTGATAAGCCAGCGCCCAAGGCCGGGCCAGTTAAATACTTGCTCCGTCACCATAGCCAGTGTGAGCATGGTCGAAAATTGTAACCCCAATTTAGGAATAATGGGGGGTAATGCATTATGCAACAAGTGGCGGCGGATAATTGTCAATCTCGACAAGCCGCGTGTTGCTGCTGATTTAATATAGTTTGCAGTTGAGACTTCCTCAGTACTGTTGCGCATCAAACGAATGACTTCCGTCATGGGCGCTACTGCCAACGTGAGAACGGGCAGGATCATATGCTGAATAACACTCATGATCATATCATTGCGATAAGGTGATTTTGACAGCCAGGCATCAATTAATGCCGAGCCTGTCACCGGTTCCATCCGGTAGAGCAAATCAAATCGCCCTGAAACAGGTAACCATCCCAGATGGAGAGAGAAAAGGAGCGTGAGCAGCAGGGCCAGCCAAAATACAGGGATGGAAAAACCACACAATGCGAATGTACTGATAATGGTGTCTGCTTTTTTATTGCGCCAGACACCAGCAACAATCCCCAGAGGTATCCCGATGAGCAACGCGATGGAGAAAGAGAGAATACAAAGCTCCATGGTTGCCGGAAGCACTTCATACAATTGCGTGATAATTCGCTCACCATTAATGCTGGAAATGCCGAAATCCCACTGAAGCAGGCTACGAAAATAGAATATATAAGCATCCATTAGTGAGGCACCGCTCAAAGGGCCATGCGGTGTAAAATACATCAGGCTGAAGCTGATAAATGAAAGAAAGAATAACGTCACAACCAGCAGCAGCAAACGACGCAAGATATAAATAATCATTCGCTTCCCTTTTTATTTTCAGCAGGAACAGGCGTACTTTGCTCGCGGTAAACTTTACCAAATGAGCTGTTGCCAAACGGGCTCAGAACCAATCCTTTAATGTTATAACGAAAGATTTGTAAGCGCATTGAATAAGCTAATGGTAGTACAGGTAATTGTTGAGCGAGAATTTCTTGTGCAACATGATAATTGTTGATGCGTTCTGCCAGTTGTTGGTTCAATAAAGCCTGATGAAGTGCGTCATCAAAATCCGAATTACACCAACGGCTTAAGTTTGTTTGGGAGGCAATGGCAGCACAGCTCAGCAATGGGCGGAAAAAACTGTCGGGGTCATTGCTATCGGTAGACCAACCCGCCAGAGTCATATCGTGGGTTTTATCCATCAACTGATTTTCCTGAAAACGACCTTCGACGGGGCGAATGGACATTTTAATGCCGACTTGTGCCAAATCGGCCTGAATGAGTTCAGCCATTTTCAAGGGGCTTGGATTGTAAGATTGCGATGCAGTCGGCACCCATAATGTCAGTTCCAGACCATTTAATCCCAGTTCACTTAACATCTTTCGGGATTTTTCAGGATTATATTCGGTGATTTCAGCCCGATTATCATACGCCCAAGAGGCGCGAGGCAAAATAGATGCCGCAGTTTCCGCCGTGCCATAATAAATTGATTTCATCAACCGTTGGTTATTGATGGCATAAGCAATCGCCTGGCGGACTTTCAGCTGATCCAATGGTGGTTTACTGGTATTAAATGCTAGATAAGCGATATTCATTCCTGAACGCAGTGTCTGTCGCAGGTTTGGATCATCATGCAGGATATTCCATTGATTGGCATCGGGGTAAGCCAATACATCACATTCACCGGTAAGAAGCTTGGAAATCCGCCCAGTGCCACCGGCTCCCGTATCCACGACCACCTGTTCCATTTGGGGTTTGCCATTCCAGTACTTATCGTGGCGAACAAGGCGGATAAACTGTTCCACCTGATAATCTTCCAGCATGAAAGGCCCTGTGCCTACAGGTTTCCAGTCTATCTGCTCCTGCCTGTTCATTTGATCCAGTTTCTGGGCATATTCTTGAGACAAAATGGGGGCATAGTGGGTTGCTAAATGCCAGATAAAGGACGCGTCAGGCGCATTGAGTTGAAATTCAACGGTATATTTGTCGATTTTACGGATGTCCTTTACCGCATCACCAAACTGCAAGCTATCAAAATAGGGATAATGGCCACCATTGACATAATGATAATAGTGCGTTTTATCAAAAAGGCGGCGGAAGCTGAACACGACGTCATCTGCATTCATTGTGCGGGTTGGTGTAAACCATTCGGTTGACTGGAAAGCAACATTGCGGCGCAGATAAAAACGATAGGTCGCCCCGTTATCCCGTATTTCCCAATGAGTGGCCAATTCAGGTGCCAGGCGGTAGGTTAGGGGATCAACGCCCAGCAGGCGGTTGTAAATCTGTGCAGCAAGCGTATCCACGGTGAGTCCACTGATGGATTTCTGCGGGTTAAAGGTATTCAGGTTGCCATTGACACAATAAATAAACCCACTCTGGCGTAAGTCAGTTGAAGCGTGAGATAGATTTTCCGTAGTGTCGTGAATTCTGGATCTTGGAATAAGTGTGGTACTTGTTGTTTTTATAGTCGTTTCTGTCACCGGTTCTGAAATAGCATTATTGGCCGCCAAGGCGGGAAAAGAAGATAATAATATGATCCAGTAAATCAAATATCGCATATAAAGCATCAGCCATAAAAAAGAATCCGGCCATTGTACTTAATTAACTCTTTTTGCTCAAAAACAACGGTCAGATCACGATAGTGAGAAGTATTCTCAATTAAATGCTTTACAAATAGAATTGAGAAGTATTATCATTTGGGCGTGCTTTAGGGAAACACGCTTGTAACTTCAAGTTGGGAATTCCAGATAAAGCGCGACATTGCTCACATTGCTTCCAGTATTTTGTTAGCCGGCTCGGGTGCCGGCTATTTTTTTATCTGCTTCATACCGATTTTTATCTATTGATGTTCAACTACCGACCTTCAATTAATTCC
The DNA here is from genome assembly GCF_033949405.1 of Xenorhabdus santafensis. Lineage (NCBI taxonomy): Bacteria > Pseudomonadati > Pseudomonadota > Gammaproteobacteria > Enterobacterales > Morganellaceae > Xenorhabdus > Xenorhabdus santafensis. The sequence goes on from NZ_VCDN01000046.1 coordinate 146,960, forward strand.
CCATCTGAATGCTGATGTGGTGTTTTTTGATTAATCCACGTAGCTGGTGGTAAGTCAGATTGAGTCTACTGGCCGCTTTTTTCTGATTGAATTGACTTTCAGCCAGCGCCTGCATAATTAAACGCTTTTCACTGTCATTTTGCCACTGCCTTAAATCGAGGGGCAATTTAGGGAGGGAATAATCGATAGCGTCATTATCTTTTGATAGCGAAGCAGGGGATTGTGAAGCCAATTGCTGTGACGCTGAAAATGGATTGATAATAATGGTATTTAATTCACTTTCATTGTTGCCGTGCCGGTAAATAGAGCGTTCTATAACATTTTTTAATTCACGGACATTACCGGGCCAATGATAAGAAAGTAGTTGCTGCTTGGCTTCGTTGGTAAAACCGGGGAAAAAAGGCAGGTTGAGTTCTTGGCACATGTGGATGGCAAAATGTTGTGCCAATAACATGATATCGGGGTGTCGTTGGCGCAACGGGGGAATTTGCACCACATCGAACGCAAGTCTGTCAAGCAGATCAGCCCTGAACTTTCCCTGAGCGGCCATAGCTGGCAGGTCTTCATTGGTTGCACAAATCAAGCGTACATCAACTTGCAATGACTGATTGCCGCCAACACGCTCCAAATAACCATATTCAATCACCCGCAATAATTTTTCCTGCACCTGCATGGGCGCGGTAGCTAATTCATCAAGAAACAATGTGCCGCCGTCTGCCCGTTCGAAGCGGCCTTGGTGTTTTGCCCGGGCACCAGTAAAAGAACCGGCTTCATGACCAAACAGCTCTGAATCAAGCAAGTTTTCATTGAGTGCTGCACAATTGAGCGAGATGAAAGGCCCTTGCCAACGCGGAGAAAGATAATGCAGGCGGCGGGCGATTAGTTCCTTACCCGTTCCTCGTTCTCCTATGACTAAAACGGGTTTATTCAATTTTGCCAGTGCAGAAACTTGCTCCAAAATTTCAATAAAACAGTTTGCTTCACCTAATAGGTTATCAATGAACTGAGGCATGGTATTTTTCGCCAATAGTTGGTCAATTTAACTTCGTTAAATGATAGTGGTTAAAAATTAAAGATAAATTATTTAAGCAATTTCAACCAGATAATTAAAATAAAAAAGTTGGCACGCATTTTGTATTAGATTAAGCGTCTTATCGTGTCGCTTGTGTTTATCTTTAACAAAACACATGCATAACATGTACCATACTAATGAAAGAGGCTTATAACTATGGGTATTTTTTCTCGTTTTGCTGATATCGTAAACGCTAATATTTCTTCTCTGTTAGATAAAGCGGAAGATCCGCAAAAAATGATCCGCTTGATGATTCAGGAAATGGAAGACACGCTGGTGGAAATCCGCTCAACTTCAGCCCGCACATTGGCAGAAAAAAAACAGCTTCTGCGTCGCATCAGCATGGGTGAAAGTCAAATTGACGGCTGGCAGGAAAAAGCGGTGTTGGCACTGAGTAAAGATAAAGAAGATTTGGCTCGTGCGGCATTGATTGAAAAACAAAAAGTCAGCAATTTGGTTGAAACTCTGACAAATGAACTGTCTCTTTTGGATGAAACGCTTGAACGCATTAAGGGAGAAGTCACGGAGCTGGAAAACAAGTTGACAGAAGCAAGGGCAAGACAACAATCATTATCTTTGCGTCATCAAGCAGCAGCATCTTCCCGGGAAGTGCGCCGCCAATTGGATAGCGGTAAAATTGATGAAGCCATGGCGCGTTTTGAGCAATTTGAACGTCGGATAGACCATATGGAAGCAGAGGCTGAAACTGTCGGGCTGGGGAAACAGAAATCACTCGATCAGCAATTTGCAGAATTAAAGGCAGATGATGAAATCAGCGCGCAACTTGCGGCCCTGAAAGCTAAAATGAATACCAAAGATTCACAATGATGACATAAGCCATGCATGACAACATCTCACGCCATGCACAACTTATTGTTTGCACAACTAAGGAAAGATAATGGGCTATATATTTCTTGGGATCCCGCTGATCATCTTTGTACTTTTTGTCTTGCCTATCTGGCTGTGGTTGCATTACAGCAGCCAGAACAATAGAGGTCAGCTAGGGGGCAATGAAATCCAGCGCTTAGAGCAATTGACAGAGAACGCCCGGCATATGCAGGAACGGATCAAAACGCTGGAAGACATCCTTGATGCAGAGCATCCAAACTGGAGGCAGTCATAATGTCGAATAGTTACAATCGGAAACTTTACCGCCTGCCAGAGCAAGGTATGGTAAAAGGGGTCTGTGCCGGGGTGGCAAACTATTTTGGTGTCCCGGTTCCACTTATCCGTACCATCACGGTACTGTCATTGTTCTTCGGGCTGTTTGGTATAACAGTATTGGCTTATATTATCTTGGCTGTTGTTATGGAGCCGGCACCTGCTGGATATCTGGCGGGCGAAAAAAATGCAGGGCCATCGGCGCAGAAAATGTTGGATGAAGTGGATTACCAATTGAGGGCAGGTGAAGCGCGTTTACGCCAAATGGAGCGTTACATTACATCTGACACTTACAGTGTGCGCAGCCGCTTTCGCCAGCTTTAGATCATAGGTAAAATTGAGCCATAAACTTAATTGAAAGACGACAACTCTATGTAATTAGTTTATGTCGTCAATAAAAAAATATGATCTGGCCGTAACAGCGGAATAACTGGGAATGAAACCTCAAACCGGTGTTACGGGCTAGGTTCAACCGAGCTACGGTATTCCATTGGGAGAAGCATGAAACGGTTGCAAAACGAACTATCAGCACTTGTGAATCGTGGAATGGACCGCCACTTGCGGTTGGCGGTAACAGGATTAAGTCGCAGTGGAAAGACTGCATTCATCACTTCTTTGGTAAACCAATTACTCCATATTCATAGCGGTGCCAGATTGCCGTTATTTTCAGCCGTGCGCGATGGGCGATTGCTTGGTGTCAAGCGAGTCCCGCAGCGGGATTTGGGTGTTCCCCGCTTTACTTATGATGATAATATTGCAGCGTTGCATGAAACACCGCCTTACTGGCCAATTCCGACACGTGGTGTGAGCGAAATCCGCTTGGCACTGCGTTATCGCTCTGAAGATTCCCTATTTCGTTACCTTAAAGAAACCTCGACCCTTTATCTGGAAATTGTCGATTATCCGGGAGAATGGCTACTGGATTTGCCTATGTTGGAGCAAAACTATCTGGCATGGTCGCGGTATATGAGTGGGTTGTTGAAAGGGGAAAGAAAGGAATGGGCCAAACCGTGGCTAGAATTATGCAAGCAATGTGATCCATTAGCCCCTGCCGATGAAAACCTGCTGGCCAGAATCGCTCAGGCATACACAGATTACCTGCACCAGTGTAAACAGCAGGGGTTGCACTTCATCCAGCCCGGTCGTTTCATATTGCCGGGGGATCTGGCTGGAGCACCTGCCCTGCAATTTTTCCCGTGGCCGGATATCGACCACATTGGCGAACCTCAATTGGCAAAAGCGGATAAACATACCAATATCGGCATGTTGAGGGAGCGTTTCGCCTATTATTGTGATCACATCGTCAAGGGGTTTTACAAAGAGCATTTTCTCCGTTTTGACCGGCAAATTGTTTTGGTGGATTGTTTGCAGCCATTGAATAGTGGCCCGCAGGCATTTAACGACATGCGGCTTGCGTTGACACAACTTATGCAGAGTTTCCACTATGGCAAGCGAACGCTGTTCCGGCGTCTGTTTTCTCCCTGCATTGATAAATTAATGTTTGCAGCCAGCAAAGCAGATCACATTACTCCCGATCAACATGCCAACCTTGTTTCCCTTTTGCAGCAATTGGTTCAGGAAGCCTGGCAAAATGCGGCATTTGAAGGGATCAGCATGGATTGTGCGGGGCTGGCATCAGTTCAGGCCACAGAAAGTGGCATAGTGGTTCATAATGGTGAAAAAATCCCTGCCATTAAGGGAAACCGTCTGTCAGACGACAAGCTAATGACGTTTTTTCCGGGAGAAGTACCACAACGTTTGCCGAACAATGATTTTTGGCAAAAACAAGGGTTTAATTTCGAATCATTCCGGCCAAGACAAGTCAATATCGATGCACCATTGCCCCATATTCGCATGGACAGTGCGATGGAATTTTTATTGGGAGATAAATTAACATGACAGAGCCTCTGAAACCGAGAATGGATTTCAGCGATCATGAGCCAACGTCGCAAGAACCGTCACTGAAATCGAAAAAGGAATTCGATAGTCAGGAAAATGAATTCTACCCAGCGATGCCGGAACTGGCTGCAGAGGAACAAGAGGGAGAATTCGAAGGTGCAATAAATGCAGCTTTGAAGCCCAAGCGTAGTTTTTGGCGTAAAATATTTACCTGCGCAATCTTGTTGCTGGGTGTCAGTGTGGTCGCTCAGTTTATCCAGTGGATATATCAGTCATGGCAACAACATGACTGGATAGCATTGGGCATTGCCGCTGCGGGCAGTATGATAATGCTGGCCGGAATAGGCAGTGTAATAAAAGAATGGCGTCGTCTTTACCATCTGCGCCAGCGTACAGAAGAACGGGATAACGCCAAAATCCTGTTACAAAGTCATGGCGTTGGCAAAGGGCGCCAGTTTTGTGAAAAATTGGCTGCACAAGCCGGGATAGAACCACAGCATCCGGCATTGCAGCGCTGGCAAGCGGCTATGCATGAAACACACAACGATCGTGAAATCGTCCTGTTGTACAGCAAACTGGTTCAGCCGGTTCTGGATGCCCAAGCCAAGAAAGAAATTAGCCGTTCTGCCGCAGAATCTGCATTAATGATTGCAGTCAGCCCATTGGCGATAGTGGATATGGCTTTTATTGCATGGAGAAATATCCGCTTGATTAACCGTATCGCGGCACTTTACGGTATCGAATTAGGTTATTTCAGCCGCATTCGCCTGTTTCGGCTGGTTTTGCTGAACATTGCTTTTGCGGGAGCATCAGAACTGGTCAGGGAAGTCGGCATGGATTGGTTATCACAGGACATTGCTGCCCGCCTTTCTGCGCGAGCCGCACAAGGCATTGGTGCCGGGCTGCTTACAGCACGTTTGGGAATCAAAGCGATGGAGTTATGCCGTCCTTTACCGTGGATTGAGGGGGACAAACCAAAGCTGGGGGATTTCCGTCATCAGCTGCTTGCCCAGATTAAAGGGACATTGCCGGCGAAAAAAAGCGCATTCACGAAAGCCAAAAATACACTTAAAGAAACAGAAAACAGCACAGTAGATAAGTGATAGCTACTGTTATTTTAGGTTGACACCTGACTTTATTGTAAACTTTTACTGACAAGGGCTTCATCTATTGCATAGTAACGGGTAACATTTCAGTCGGTTATGAGCATCGTGTAAATAAGGTCAGAATAATGCGATTGGAAGTTACTTGTCAGGATCGAATTGGGTTAACCCGAGAGTTACTTGATTTACTGGTTCTACGAAATATTGACCTGAAAGGAATTGAAATTTCTCCTGCTCGTCGTATTTACCTTAACTTTACCCAAATTGATTTCAACACATTTCGTTTATTAATGGCGGAGATCCGCCGGATCAGTGGTGTGATTGATGTCAGGACGGTTGCTTTCATGCCGTCAGAGAAAGAGCACCGGGCAATGTGGACGTTACTGGAATCGGTTCCTGAGCCTATATTTTCGATTGATATGAAAGGCAATATTGAACTGGCCAATCCGGCGTCTCTGGCACTGTTTGAACTCGACAAAGAGAAGGTCGGTCAAAAAAATATCGCCAACCTGATCAATAATTACAACTTTAGCCGCTGGTTCGAAAGCGAACATCATGAACCCAATACCGCACAAGTATCCATCAAAGGTCAGGATTACACGATGGATATTATTCCCATGCAGTTAACCGATGAGAATCAGGCTGTCAGGTGTGTTGGGGCAGTGATTATATTGCGCTCTGCGGTATCTCATTTATCAACGCAAGTTGAATCACTACGTAAAAAACTAACTGTAAATGATGATAGCGCTTTCCGGCAGATCATTGCTGTCAGCCCCAAAATGGTTCATGTGGTTGAACAAGCTCGCAAAATGGCAATGCTTGACGCCCCTTTACTACTGATTGGTGAAACAGGCACAGGGAAAGATGAATTTGCCAAAGCCTGTCATTTGCGGAGCAACAGGGGCAATCAACCTTTTCTGGGGCTGAATTGCGCCTCCATGCCAGATGATGTTGTTGAAAGCGAACTGTTTGGTTATGCCGCAGGAGCCTATCCGAATGCGGTGGAAGGTAAAAAAGGGTTCTTTGAGCAGGCTAATGGCGGTACGGTTTTATTGGATGAAATCGGCGAAATGTCGCCACAAATGCAAATTAAATTACTGCGTTTTTTGAGTGATGGAACATTCCGTCGTGTTGGTGAAGACAATGAAGTCAAAGTTGACATCCGGATTATCTGCGCCACCCAGAAAAACCTGATTGAATTGGTACAACAAGGGGAGTTTAGGGAAGATCTCTACTATCGGCTGAACGTGTTAACGATCACATTACCCCCTTTAAGAGAGCGTCAGGCAGATATCATGCCACTGACGGATTATTTTGTGACACGCTTTGCAAAAGAGCAGGGTTTAGCCAAACCCAAATATTCCCATGATTTGGAACAATTCCTGAGTGGTTATCATTGGCCGGGAAATGTCAGGCAACTACGGAACGCTATCTACCAGGCATTGACTCAATCTGAGGGCAACAAATTATGCCCGCAGGATATTCAATTACCGGGATTGGATGCTGAAATGGCATTTAATGAAGATATGCTGGAGGGATCTTTGGATGAGATCAGTAAGCGTTTCGAACGTTCTATATTGACGCGTCTTTATCGCCATTATCCCAGCACACGTAAATTGGCAAAGCGGCTTGGTGTTTCCCACACCGCCATTGCCAATAAATTACGTGAATATGGGCTGAGTGGTAAAAAACAGACAACCGAACAGGCAGGTAATGACGAATAATTACGGTTTTTTGTGATTTAAAACAGTCAGACTGAAATAAGCCAGCCAGAGATTTCTGGCTGGCTTATTTCGTTTTCCGGCCCCGTCCTAAATAAGATGTCACTATTCAATATTCGAACTTATCGAAGGGGCATCGGTACTGAGTACATCTGATAATTTTATCGGTTTGGATAATGCGAGGAATTGGGATGATTCGCAGGCAGGTGGTTTTATCATTGCGGCTAAGTCTGATGTGCTCCTTGGGCGCTCCGAAGGTTCAACAGACAAAGCCAGATCAATGGCCTGCAAGAATGAATGTGAATATCCGGCAAGGTTACGTTTGACCAAAGGCTGATAATTATCCTCAAGACTGCGCACAATGCTTACCGGCGGTGGATAACCTATAATCAGGGTATGGAGCATGGCACCGATTGCGTAGATATCTGACCAAGGGCCTTGCTGCCCTTCATCATTGGCGGTGTATTGTTCAATCGGTGTAAAGCCCGGCCTGATAGTTACCTCAGATTCATCTGACAATTGTTCAGTCATTTTCTGTGCTGAACCTAAATCGAGCAAAATCGGATCGCCATTTTCTTGAATGAGAATATTGTCCAAAGCAATATCGCAGTGTAAATAACCTGCTTGATGAAGTGTGTTAATTGCATCAAGCAAAGGTAACAAAATACGGCAAAGCCAGCGCTGGTTGATGATGTTGGGTTGTGTTGCCAGCAAGGTCTTCAATGTCACTCCATTGTAGAATGGCGTGACAATATAGGCTGTTTGGTTTTTTTGCCAGAAACGAAGAAAAACCGGTAAGCATTTATGTTTGAACTTAGTCATTAAATGCGCTTCATGCACAAAATTCGTCAATCCAATTTGATATCTTTTTTGGAAATTTTGTCTGCGTAGTTTTAACTCCAGATTTTGATTGCGAGTCACCAGAGAAAAAGGCATATATTCTTTGATAGCAACCGAACATTTCTGTTGATGATCCCATGCACGGTATACAATGCCGAAACCTCCTTTGCCAATGACTTTTTCTATTTCCAATTCGTTAAAACAGTATCCAACGGGGAGTGAACAGGAAGATAATGGATTATCTATATTACAATGAGTTGACATGATGGACGCTCTCTTAGATCGCACAGTTACTCCATGAACTGGAACTGAAATTCACCTTGTCCGAGAGATACATGCAGCTGATGATATTGCTGTCCATTAGCACTGGCAGAAAGCAAATGCTGACTGATTTGCGGCAGCAAGGTGTTGGTTAAAATAGCATCAACCATACGGCCTCCCGATTCAATTTCTGTACATCGGCTAACGATATGTTTAATCATGTCATCATCGAATACAGCCGTAATAGCATGATTTTCCAATAATCGTTTTTTTATTCTTGCTAATTGTAAATGCACAATTTCTGTCATAACCTCATCGCTCAATGGATAGTAAGGAACAACCAGCAAGCGTCCCAGTAGGGCAGCGGGAAACACATTCAACAAAGGTTTCCGCAGTGCGGTACTGAGCGTTTCAGGTTCTGGAATCGGGTTTTGTTGCATACACAGTGAGTTGATTAAATCGGCACCGACATTGGATGTCAGGATAATAATGGTGTTGCGAAAATCAATATGGCGACCTTCTCCATCCTCCATCCAGCCTTTATCGAAAACCTGAAAAAATATTTCATGGACATCCGGATGAGCTTTTTCAATTTCATCCAATAATACGACGCTGTAAGGACGGCGGCGAACGGCTTCAGTCAGTACTCCGCCTTCGCCATAACCGACATAACCCGGGGGAGCACCTTTTAATGTTGATACAGTATGAGCTTCCTGAAATTCACTCATATTGATGGTAATCAGATTTTGCTCTCCACCATACAGAGTTTCAGCCAATGCCAGTGCTGTTTCAGTTTTACCCACACCAGAGGGGCCACATAGCATAAAGACACCAACGGGCTTATTGGGATCATCTAATCTGGCCCGTGAAGTGCGCACCCGTTTTGCAATTAATTCCAGTGCATGATATTGCCCGATGACACGCTGATCGAGCGTATCCGCCAACCGCAATACCGCATCAACCTCGTCTTTTACCATACGATTTAGCGGTATCCCTGTCCAATCGGAGACTACGGCGGAGATAACGTTACTGTCTACAGAGGCAAAGATCAGGGGAGTACCGTCTTGCAGGGTTTCTAATTGCTGGTGTAGCTCCGTTAATTCATTGTGGAGCAGATTTATGTCATGAAACACATCACTCTCACCATGCTGTAGCGTATCGTTTTGTTGTGCATGGGATGAATGTTCATGAAGCTGGCTTCGCAGTTGAATGATTTTATTGATCAAAGCAAGTTCTTGTTGCCAGCGATGCTCCAGTTTGGTCTGTTCTTCTTCCAGCCGCGATAATTGGGCAAGAATATTTTCTGAACGCTGATCATCAGCAATACCTATTTTGGATTCCCGTTCAACAATATCTAATTCAATCTTCAATGCATTAATCTGATGGCGGCAGTTCTCCAGTTGGGGTGGTTCTGCATGTTGGCTGATTGCCACTCTGGCGCAGGCCGTATCCAGTAAAGCCACCGCCTTGTCCGGTAATTGACGGGCCGGAATATAGCGATGAGAGAGGCGGACAGCGGCTTCCACGGCTTCATCCAGCAACAGAACATGGTGATGTTTTTCCAGCGAATTGACCAAGCTACGCAGCATCAATAGTGCTTTTATTTCATCAGGTTCATGAACTTGGACAACTTGAAAACGGCGGGTGAGGGCTGGATCTTTTTCGATATATTTCTTGTACTCAGACCAAGTGGTGGCACCCAGTGTCCGTAAGTGGCCCCGTGCCAATGCCGGTTTCAATAAATTGGCTGCATCACCAGTCCCTTGTTGCCCGCCGGCGCCAATCAAGGTATGGATTTCGTCAATAAACAAAATAATCGGAATGGGGCTGGATTGTACTTCGTCGATAACTTTACGCAAGCGGGACTCAAATTCACCCCTGACTCCGGCCCCGGCTTGCAGCATACCGATATCCAACAGCCAAAGCTGAACGTTTTTCAGTGGCGGAGGAACTTCATCTGCCACAATTCGCAAAGCCAAACCTTCAATAACGGCAGTTTTGCCGACGCCTGCTTCACCTGTCAGCAAAGGGTTATTTTGACGGCGGCGCATCAGGATATCGATAATCTGGCGGATCTCTTCATCACGCCCTGATACGGGATCAATTTCACCATTGCGGGCACGGGCAGTCAGTTCTTGCCCATATTTCCGCAAGGCGCTGTCCGTTGTTTGTTGTGTTGTTGCCTGACTCGCGTCATTGGTTGATAAATCAGCATCACCAATGACCGCTTGCGCTTCCGTGCTGCTTCCGCAGATAGCGTTAAAATTATCTACCAGCGTATCGGCATTTATCCGGTCAAATTGTGGAGAAATGGCTTTCAATATATTGCGCAAGTTAAACGTCTTTAACATGCCGATCAGCCAGTGTGCACTGCGGATTTGGTTCACCCCGAATTTCAGCGAACCATATACCCACGCTCTTTCCACAGCGCTGTCAATGTGTTCTGAAAGGTCAGAAATAGTACTGGCACCGCGTGGCAAGCGGTCAAGCGTTGCGATGATATCTTTTCTTAAGCTGGATTCATCCAATGCAAAATAGCGAATGATTAATTGCAAGTCATTGTCTTGCTGCTGCATGAGCTGGTGCAGCCAATGCACGAGTTCGACATAAGGATTGGCGCGTAATTTACAAAATGCAGTCGCATTTTCCAGTGAAGAGAATAAGACACGGTTGAGTTTACCAAAAAGCACAGAACGGCTAATTTCTGACATAAGTATGATCCGCAATAATTGTGTTTATGGAAAATTGTGTTTATGAAAAAACGGTTAGTTAGATGGAAAAATTAATTAGAGGAAAATCGTGCAGAATTTGTGTCGGCAGCTTCTGGATTGTAGATTAAATCGTCATAGTGTACTGATCTGGTCACGAGCCCCAGCCAGCTATTCAGACCCAATTTTACGTTTTCTGACAGATGCATTTCGGTTATTGCTGCTTGACTAAGTACCAGCCTAATGTCCCATGCATATTCAATCCCCAGATATTGATAAACCCATTCACGCAGTTGTTGGGATTTAGGCTGTGCCGGCAAAAAACTATCGTATTCTGCCCGCGTCAGGGGGCCAATCTCAATGCGGAATTTATGTTGTGTATCGTATATGGCAGTGCCTAAAAACGCTGATTCCCCCAAGCGGGGTATATGACGACCAGTGGCTAATCTCACCTGATCTTGCGTTTCAAGTTCCAACCATTGGGGAATATTCTGGACGACTTTGACAGGGACATTGAAATAAACAAATAAAACTTTTTCCAGCCCCTCCGCACTGTGCCCCTGACGGGAAATATGCCCCGCCAAGGCGTAACGGGCGTGACTGTTGATGATACTGTCTGTGTCTGCATCGCCAGACTTGCCGGCATATTTCTTGTTGCAATTCTGTTGGGCTGGTAAGCCCATGCCGGTCAAGCAGGCCAGATAATGACAAAATTGTTGATTGTCTGGGCGATCCAATGATGATGTGGGTTGAGCATTGGCCCATGCCCGGTAGAAAAGCAGTATCAGCCGATGGTGGAATATATTGGCAAAGGCACCCAAAGTCGAGTCATGGTAATTATATTCCCGTGTATAGGCATACTCAGTCAGAAAAAGTGGCATGGGCCCATTGGGGCCGAACAAACCGAAGCTGTAAATAAGTATTTCATGCAAATTTGAGTTTCCCAGCTTGCGGACTTTTGAAATTGTGGCAGGGGCGAATACCATTGAAGCGTGTTGCCCTAAGCGCAAAGGTTCATAGCGCGGCAACGGTGCCGTGCCTAATCGGTAATACTCTCCTGATTGGGCGTCAATGCGGCGTAGGGTCTGAAATAAATCAAATTGCCAGGGAGTCTGGGTGAGTTGTTGCCAGAAGTTTTCTGACAAACGGCATGCCCGATGAATGGCAATGACATCTGTATTCATATTCACATGCCCTTCTTATAGTAATTTTTTGCTTCCCATGCGGGTAGACCAGAAGCCTATCTGCCCTCGTTGGTGGCTATAGAGTGACATTTCAATAAAGGAATTCATGGTGACAAGGCGTGAGAATAATTTCTCCAGCACACTGCCTAAAAGCCACGGGCTGCTGCCGGCGAATTCTTGTTCATTCACTTCTAGCCTAATACTGACACCACGGGCAAAAACGATGGGGCCGGGCTTGGGCACCCGGCGATGAATTTCTTTTAATGAACAATGGCGTATTCCATTGATCTGGCGGGCCACCGCAGGTTCTGCAAGATTGGCATAAAGACTAAGCAATTGCCGTAAAGCCTGAGTGCCTTCTTGCTCATCTTTATCCATAAAATTCGTATAATTCATTTGCAGTTGGCTAATTAAAACCCATGCAGTTGCACCTTCTGCCAGCGCCGGATGTGGAATGGTTGGTTTTTTAAGAAACAGGATCTGCTCAATGGGGATGGAATCCAGCATGGCAAAACTATTGATGTCTTGTTGGCGTAGCATTGCGGGTAAATCGCGGTTGGTGCACATGACATCGGCACTCAAGTACTTTAATGCATTGGGCCATGGAGAGTGCTGTTCATCAACAATCGAAATGAATGTTTCTGTTCCGATATAACTGGTGCGCGTTCCATAATGCTGGGCATGATCAGATAAAACGCGGGGTTCACGGCGCAATGAAAAGTAAGCGCCATAATTGCCTTTATCATCACTGTTCGTTGACCAAAAAGGGCGGAATATCCGTTCTTCTTTATGTTGTTGATCGGCACCATGCAGGCGTTGTACCGAAAAAATTTCATAATCTAATGGGCGGATATTATCTGCAACCAGATGATATTCATTGGTACTGTCATCGACAGTGACCCGCTCGGTGATTTTGGGGAATAAATTAATCACGGGGGTACAGTTCAATGCCAAATAGGATTCATCCACTAAATTTTCCAAGGCATTGTCAATCTTGTCCAAAAGCAAGATCAGTTCAAACTCCTGTTCTTTTTCTGTCTGTTCCAGCAAGGATTGCATGCCATGAATACTGAAAAAACGGAAACGTGCAGGAAAAGCAAAATACTCTTGGATCTGGCGATAACCACTGAAATTACGGGGATCATTGGGCAAGAGTGCCTGATCGTCTTCAAATCCTTCATGATAGGGTGCAATATCGGGCAAAGCCTGATATTGCGGTGTCTCACCCACGGTCTGGCATACCATGCCGACGGAGTGTTCCATAATCAATTCCAGCAATCTTTGGGATTGGATATCTGGCCCTGAAATAAAAAAAGTCAGTTTATTTAAATCCAAATCATTCAGATAAAATTTACCTTTGCATTTCAGATTGATCCGCAGTGCGCTGACCGCGCCATAATGATGCAAGTTCAACCCCATGAGCGGTAAATTAGCGGGAATTTTCCCGAGTACAACTCGTTGTATATTTAATGGTTGCAGAGTGACATCTTGAGTGGTGGCATATTTAAACGTTATCCCTTCTTTCTTCAATGATTGGCAAAACATGATGGTATTGCGTGGAACTAAAAATCCGTGACTGATATCCCCCTTGCTCATGTCCGGCTGGAGTTCCGTGATTGCCATTGAAGGTGTCGGGGCCAAATAGTTGGGGTACAGCATTTCCAATAAATGTTGGGAAAAGTGTTGGAATTCAGCATTCATTTTTAATTGAATGCGGGAAGTCAGAAAAGCGAATCCCTCCATCAGGCGTTCAACATAGGGATCAGCGATATCAATGCCATGCATGCCCAAACGGCTGGCTATTTTAGGATAACGTTCCGCAAATTCTTTTCCCATTTCACGCAAGTACATCAGCTCTTGGTTATAATATTCCAGCAACTTGCTATCCATGAAATTCTCCTGTGTTTTTATCCTGCTTGTTTCATTGTGATATAACCATTTTCCAGATCGATGTCACTGCGGAACAGAAATTCAATCGGCCAAGGGATACACCACAAAAATCCTTTTATTTCTATAGATAATATGTTGTATAGAGACAAGGAACAAATATCGGAAATACATCTAACTTGAAGTCCATCGGGAATAATACGTGGTTCAAAAATTTGAATGGCATGAGTGATTTTATTTTGAATATCACTCCATTCGATATCAGATATGCATTTTCCAGATAATGGAGATATGCCAAAATTGTAAACGGAATTCACTAACTGTGGTAAAAAAGAGAAATCTTGATGAGGTTCTCTATTCATGGTGTTAAGTAGCCATTGCAAATCCCGCAATAAATTTTTCCGTAATTTTTGATGTGACAGTAAATAGTTATTGGCAGGCTCTTTTATTTCTGAAGGCTCATTATCTGTAAGCTTGTCTAATAAAGAGGGCTGCATTCTATCTCTGGCTGTTATGCGTGGAGGTTTCCGAGAATGATAACCTCCATATAATAAAGTGATATTATCCTTCATTAATCACCTATTAAATATTGTTATATCGATTGTATTTCAAGTGATGAACTCATTATCTGCCTCTTGAAATTAAATGGATATAGAATGGATGGATTCTGATTAAGGTAATGAAAAAGAGTAAGGGGAATTGATTATAATAAAACTGGCAGGTTCTTTAATTTTTTTTATTATTTTGTGATTCTTTATATCGACTGATTTCTGCTTCATAGGATTGAAGAAAACTTTCACCAAATGGAATATTATTCTGTTCAATATCATGGATTATTTTTTGATAATGCTGGGTAAAATAGTCCCATAAAAAAGCCTTGTGTGTTATTGATAATGGTAAATCAGAGAGGGAACCCTCTTTGCGTGCCTTTTGCTCAATGGCGGAAGGCTCAAGTAACCGTAAAATGTCCGTCGCAATAGTTTGTAATCCGGCAATTGCCCCTAATTGATGAGCTTGCAATTCAATTAAAATATCTCTTGTGGATTCTTCTGGTGACATAAAACCTGGCATATGGTCACCAAACATTTGAACCAAAACAGCCTGTCCGGAAGGCAATAATTGGAAAGGGTTATTAGCATCCGCCATAATCTGGGTTATGCTGGCACTTGTATGATTTTTTAACAATATTCGGTTTTTTAGTGACGTGCGCGATGCATTGAGTGCCATTATTCCCTGAAATAGCTGGCTGAATAGTTTTCCTAATTGATACATCATCTGTTCGTCAAATTGTGGCTTTTTAATATAACCAATTCCCATGCCATCCAAGAGAGCAGTCAGGAGTTTATCATCTAATTGTATTTTATTTGACTGAACGGGATTGGAAATAGGGGAGTGAACATCAATGGGGTCAATGTTAAGGCGTTCATCGGATCTATAATGGTTACCCTCTTTATTGGTACTATTTTCATAGTGCGTTGAATCTTCAGCAGTAAAAAGAGGAGGTGGTGGCGATGATAATATTTGAGTAATTGATGGTTCAGTATCCTGATGGCGTATTTCTTGTGGCTCAGGAATCGCTGCTTTATCCGAAGAGGTCAGTGGCTCAGCATTATCCAGTATCAGGTTCAGAGGATTATCGTTTTTAATATTCCTGCGAGTGTATTTATCAGAAACGTACTTATCAGAAAATAGCGCCAGAGGATCAACCTCCTGCCTGTTACGTTGATTGCCATAGAAATTGTTTTGTTGTGTCAAGGTGCTGGGAGAGGGATTGTTCAGGATATTTTCTTGCTGAGGCTCTCCATTCGGGTTAAACATCGCAACAGGATCTGTGGTGTGGGATTGCAGGCTATCGAGATCAATCCTGGTTTCTATTTTCTCAAGTGGATTAATGGGATTGCGTTCCTCATGTTGTCCGGTATTTATTAGTGGATTATTGTCATACGATTCATCGGAAATAGGGGGCTTTTTCTGATCCGAAGCTGAATTAAAAGGCGTGAAAATATTTTCCAGACCTTCCCAAACTTCATTGGGAAT
>NZ_VCDN01000047.1:0-32069 GCF_033949405.1 Xenorhabdus santafensis
TAAACCGAGGTTTAATACAAACCTAAATGCGATTGAATAACCGAAATAAAACCACCCGTTACGGGTTGGTTGAAGATGAAGAATGGATAAATCAATGAAAATCACGCATCAATAAATGACCAAAACAGCAAATTATTTTAAATTGCCTAGAGATGCGTGAATGATGAACGTATTTCGCGGAAGGAATAATCAAAACTCGTACTATTTTAACGCCAGCTTTGCCAGCCCCAGCACATCATCTGCTGTCACGGCATGCAGCCCCTCCCGGATGTCTTCACTCACCCGCTTAAGCGACACGGTAAACTCAATCCGCCTCGCCTTGCCGTCGGCGAAAAACTCCGTGCGGTTTTCGGTCAGGCTGTCGATAACAAACATGCCGTAAATCATGCCCGTACCTTCAATCAACGGCCACGGCTTAGCGGAAAAAGCCATTGCGCGCAGGACTTCTAGCGAGATATCGCCACCGGTGATTTCAGGGTACAGCATCCCATTCAAAGTAATGCTGTCTTCGCCGGGGCCAATGTATTGCCATTTGGCCGATTTGCCGATCCGGTCATTTTTCACGTGTCGCCAGTCCATGTTACGGCTCATGGACTGGTAAGGCGTAGTATTGAGCATAAAAACAAACAAGCCATAAATCATCATCATGGTATTAATCCTCATCATACAAACTGGAACGGCGGCGCACGCCTTTTTGCCGCATGATTTTTTCAATTTCCGTTCTGACCCTATCCGCAAGGGAACGCTCATCTTTCATATCAACCCCGTGAAAATGCAGGTTAATGGTGTAGCGGTCGTCATGGGCTTTGGGGCTGTTACCCATACCGGCAGGCGTCACCGGGATCGGGATACCACTTAAGGCCGGTTGTAACGGCTGCAATTTTTCCGTCAGCCGGCTTAACAGTGACGGTTGCTGTAAACGGGGTTCCTGATAGACACCGTCAATGGCGATCACTGGTGGGCGATTTTTAAAGACAATATCACCCAGCTTGTTGGGGTCAGTTTGTGGGGCAGCACTGCCCGCCGCTTCCAGCGATCCGCTGCCTTTTCCTTTTTTCCCTTTCTTGCCCTTTTTATCATTGGGATCGTAAACCTTCGAGCCAAACGTTGGTAAGGCTGGCGGCTCGGTCTTGGGTTTATTTTCTGCGGCCTTTTCACCGGCTTTGGCCAAGGCGCTGCCCGGTGGTGTTGGTGTCCATTCCTGCTTAACCATCTTTTTGGCTTTGTCATCCCAAACCCACTGCACCGACTTTTGCACTTCCGGCAGGTTAACCGGCCCCATCGCATTGGAGGCATCAAGGGCGGCTCTGGTCGCATCGGGGATCATGCCCAGCTTTTCCAGTAACCAGCCCACTCCCTTGGCCACGGCCGCAATCACATCAACAACCCCGGCAATGGCCTTGCCGACCAATCGCCCAAACGTCTGGCCGGCTTCAGTCGCAGCTTTCAGGCTTTCCGACGAAGTATTGACTGGCTCAAACAGGGCGGTGACCCACTCCCAAACCTTTTTGATAGCGCTGCCGATGGCATCAAAAATCGGGGCGAACGGGGCAAAGGCCGCGGCAAGGGAATCACGCACCGGTGCGATGGCTTCCATCAGGCCACTGAAAAAACCGGCAAACCATGCCTTGATGGGTTCCCAGTATTTCCAGATTAACACCGCCGCCAGTACAATTGCGGCAATCAGCAAGCCCAGTGGGCTAAACAATAATGAAAATCCGCCGGCAATTGCCGACAACGATGAGGTAAATGCCAGCCGCAACGGGGCTAATCCCCCAGTGACCAAACCTTTTAATCCGGTTTGCAACATAGACAGCGCCATCATGGGCTGGGTAAACACCATCAGCAAGCCGCGTTTTGCTCCCATTGCACCACTCGTTAGCATTGACCAACCGCCGCTGGTCAGCCCTTTTATCCGGGTGCTTAAGTTCCCTAGCGCCGTCCCGGCATTCTGAAAAATGTTTTTCCAACCCTTAACACTGCGGCTAACGCCCCCCAATGAAGGTAATAAACCCCGTAATCCGGTTGTTAATCGCCCCAGTGATGGAAATAGGGCCACCAAACCGCCGCCACGGGTCAGCATAAACAGACTGAGCCGGAACGCGGCAAACGGCACGATCACCGCCGCCGCGGCTAATGCCAGTGCGCCCAGTGCGGTTACAATAATACCGATAGCCGCAGCCCCTACGCCCAAAGCCTTGGTGAGTTCAGGATGTGCTTTTGTCCATTCAGTGATACGACGCAAAATACCCGTAATGCGCTGGGTCACTTCACGCAGCACGGGATCAACTCTTTCTTTAATTTCTACCCTTAAGCCTTCCCATGCCGAGGTCAGGTTTTTTAAATCGCCATCCCAGTTGTCCATATTGGTATCAGCGATTTTTTGCGCGCGGCCTTTGGCATTGTCATTGCTGGTTTTTTTCTCGGCATATTTCCCGTTGACCATGCCATCCAACACATTCCCCATGCCAATCATGGCCTCTTCACCGAAGATCGCTTTTTTCATGAGGATTTGGCTGGGCTGGTCGAATTTACGCAGGCTGACCGCCATTTCTTTTAGAATGTCGTCAGTGTCTCGCAATTCACCATTGGATTTTTTTATCTTGATACCCAATGTGGCCATCGCATCCGCTGCACCGCCCGTGGGGGCAACCAGACGGGATAAACCCGCGCGTAAGGCCGTGCCGGCCATACTGCCATTCGTGCCATTGTCCGCCATCACGCCGACCATCGCGGCCATGCTTTCCAGACTGATACCGAGTTGTGGGGCAAGGGAACCCGCGTAAACCATCGCTTCACTTAATTCACGCAGGTTGGTCGTTGAGCCGGTAAAGGTGGCGGTTAATACATCAGATAGCCTATCCATCTGATCGGGGTTCAGTTTGAACTGAGATAGCATCTTTGCGCCCATGTCCGCGGATTCCCCTAAATCCACTTCGCCGGCTAGTGCCATATTCAGAATGCCCGGCAAGGCCGCTTTGATAGAGTCAGGTGTAAATCCGGCGGTAGCCAAAAACTTTTGCCCCATCGCAGCATCTGTTGCCGTGAAAGCCGTTGAGGCACCGAGTTCTTTTGCCTGCTCACGCAGCATCGCGTATTGCGGGTTATTTTTATCCAAATTGGTGAGTGCGCGCACGTTGGCCATCCGCGCATCAAAATCACGTCCCGGCGCAATAAAGCGCGACATGCCATACAGCGACCCCACACCGGTGGCCGTGGCTGCTGCTCCCGCCGTGGCCAGTTTGCCGCGCAGTTCTTTGGCTCTGGCATAACGTGACTGGGCATGAGTCACCGCGGTTAACCGCCGTTGTTGCTCAGCCAATTGCCGGTTATAGGCTTCCGTGCGTCGGGTTGCCTGCTCAGTCACACTGGTACTTCGGTTAACAAAAATGCCATGCCGGTATAATCGTTCACCTACTGTGCGTAATTTTTGGTTTTCATTGTCCAGTGTTCTGCCATAACGATCTCGTTCCTGTCGGGCAGCCAGTAAGGTTCGGCGCTGCGCTTCCGTTTGTTCCCTGAATCGCGGATATTCAGCGGCCAGCGCTTTCACTTTGGCTTTGGCTTCCTCATAGGCACCATTGGTTTTTTTAACGGAGTCCGTCAGCCGTTCGAAAGTACGAGCCTGACTTTGCAGATTGCGGGCACTGTTCTGGGTATTGCGGATTTGGGAAGACAGCCCCGCGGCTGCCCGGTTGGCAGCGTTCAGGGGGCCGGAAAGTCGGTTTGCAGCGCTCAGTGAAACCCGAATATTCAAGTTACGATCGGTCATGATTCGTGTCCATTACGGGCCGCCGCGCGTTCGTGCCATTTCAATAATTCACTCACCGTCATGCCATCGCACTCTGACGGCGACCAGTGAAAGACCGTGGCAATATCGGCAATAATGTCGTCGGTATCGACCGCCGGGCAGGGAATTACCTGTCGGCCGGTTCGTTCGTCTCGCTGGTTGGCGAGGTGGGCGCTAAAAAATTCGCAATGGCCTCAGCCAGCAGAGTGAAATCCTGAACCGGCATGGTCGCCACATCCGCTTCACTCAAACGTGGGTGCGTCACCCTCGGCAGCAACGTGATCATGGCATTCACATCACTGGTCATCACATCCCACAATTTCAGACCGCGCAAGGCACCCACCTGTTTCATGGTGTCGGTGATTTCCACTTCCGTAATGGTGGTGCCGTTGGCCAGCTTCATTGGGTTAGAAAAAGTAATTTTCTTTGACATAGTTATTCTCCGTCAGGCGGGAAAGTGCCCGCCTGCAATTAAACATTAGTGGCCAATATTGGCGCGGTGTTTTTCCAGTAAATCCTGACCGTTGACCCGCCAGACAAGGTTGAGCATATCCACTTCGTGCAGCTCTTCGTTGTTCAGCGTGATCTTGCAGTAGGTATTTTTCAGGGTGTACTTGTGCTGGGTATTTTCCCCGGCTTTGGCACTGCCCCAATCAACCTCGGTAAACCGTCCGCGGGTCTGGATCTCACAGGCGACTGTTTCCCCCGTGGCATCGTCATAGTACGATCCGGCAAAGCGCAGTTGCAGACTGTCAATCCGGCCGCCCCAGGTTTTCAGTAAACCGGCTTCCAAGCCGCCCATCGTCACTTCCATGTCCAGCGCGCCGCTGTCCATTCCCATCAGAACGGCCACGCTGCCGGGCATCCCCGCCCCTTGATAATCCTCGGTCTTGAGGGTCAACTTTGGCGTCGTGACTTCCTCAACCTGTCCCAGATATGTCTGACCATCAATAAAGACGTCAAACATAAAGAGTTTTTTCGGCATCCCCATGCTGATATCCCCTTAGCCTAACTGATCGAAAACAGCGAAATATTCATCGGTAAACGTCTGCACCAATTGCAGGTGTTCCAATGGCGGTACTGGCGTGTATTTATAACGAATCAATGCCGTCCCATCGCGCAAGGTTTCCTTTGGGTTGTCTGTCGGGTCAAACCAACATTCAAACCCCAGTAACCGCCCTTGCGTCACCAACTGCGCCCCCTTGCGGTTGATACCGTCCACGACATCTTTCACCAGTGACGGCAACAGCGGTTTATCAACATAGCTGTAATGCGCCTCGGCTATCATGTCCGCCAGTATCTGGGCGGTACGGGTGTATACCTCAAAGAAATAAGTCTGTGCATCACAGGTGCGGTTACCCCAGAAACGAAACCCGTCACGTTTGATAAGCGTCGTAATGCCTTTGCTGTTCAGATCGTCGGCATCCGTATCCGTGCCCTGCAATGTCCAGTAGATGTCCGCAGAAATGCCCAACACCCCATTGACCGGCACGTTGGACAATGACTTGTGCCAACCCTGTTCAGCATCAATGCGGGCACGCAATCCCAGCGCCACCGCGGTGGCCGGCACGGTTTCATTTTGCCCTGATTGACTGTTGTAGG
The DNA here is from genome assembly GCF_033949405.1 of Xenorhabdus santafensis. Taxonomy (NCBI): domain Bacteria; kingdom Pseudomonadati; phylum Pseudomonadota; class Gammaproteobacteria; order Enterobacterales; family Morganellaceae; genus Xenorhabdus; species Xenorhabdus santafensis. Next base: position 5,393 of record NZ_VCDN01000047.1, read on the forward strand.
TGATGAAATCCGGGTAAATGACCATCACTTCACGCTGACTAAAGTTCTCGCGATATTTCTTCACCTCAGCCAGTGTCTTGCAGCCATACGCGCCGATATAGGCAAAGGCACGCAGTTTCTCGGCAAAAATCGCCAATTGCATGGCCACAGGTTGAGTATCCAATTGCGGTACGGCCAGAATGCGCGGGCGTTCGCCGATATTGGCTTCAGCCGTCAACAAGGCGTACAAGCCGGTATAGCGCCCGTTGTCATTGACCCCGCCGATAATCAGCTGATCCTGTGTGCGCTTTTCCCCGTCCCCGCCCAAGTTGTCGGCATCGGCTACCCGGACAACCACCACTTTGGGGCTGCACTGGTCGGAAATGGCCTTGAGCGTGGTGTACAGCGTGCCGGTTTTTCCCGTCTTGCCAATCACGCTGTTAATGCGGGTGACCAGTACCGGGGTGTCCAGCGGGAACGCGTTGGCGTCCGCGTCATCAGCCGTACACACGATACCAATCACTGACGTATCAATGTCGCGTATCAGCGTACTGAGCTGGGTGGTTTCCCTGACTGAGACGCCATGATGAAATGACATAAAATTTACCTCATCGGGTTTGTGATGAAGGGTATGTTGCGCTGCTTGGCGGTGAGAATCACGCAATGCCGCCTGTCACCGCCCCGCGACACCGAACGGGCGTTGTCTACGCGCCCGCGCAGGGCAATCATGGGGCACACTTTCAACAGGCAGGCACACCATGAACCCCATCGACATACTGACCAGCACGGATTACGTGAAAACCCCGGCGTTTGACCTGCAAATCGGCGGGCGTCAAATCACCATCCTCAATGATCGGCTGATTTCCCTGTCCCTGACTGACAACCGCGGCTTTGAAGCGGACACACTGGAACTGGTGATAGACGACACAGACGGCAAGATTGAACTGCCGCCCCGTGGAGCGGAAATCGTGGTCAGGTTGGGCTGGCAGGGAGAACCACTGATTGAGAAAGGGTTGTTTGTCGTGGATGAAATTAGCCACAATGGCCCGCCAGATCGGTTGGAAATCACCGCCCGCAGTGCCGATTTTCGGGAAGAGTTCAACATTAAGCGTGAATACAGTTGGCACGATGTCACCGTCGGGGATGTGGTCAGCGCCATTGCGGGACGATACAACCTGCAACCCGCCGTAAGCCGCCCGTTGATGGACATTGAAATTGACCATGCTGACCAGACGAATGAAAGTGACATCAGTTTCTTGTCCCGCATGGCGGAAATGCTCGACGCTATCGCCACCATTAAAAACGGCCGTTTACTGTTTATCATTCCGGGGCGTGGGCTGTCGCAAAGTGGTAAACCTTTGCCCGTGGTCACCCTCACCCGTGACAGTGGCGACCGTCACAGCTTCCGGGTGGCTGACCGCGCCGCTTACACGGGCGTCAAGGCATATTGGCTGGATCTGAACTTTGGTAAGCAACCCGCGACCACAATGAAACGCCGGCGGAAAAAACCGAGAAAGAAAAAAGAAAAATCCAGTGCGCGCGAAGGGGAATATCTGGAAGGGGCAGACGGGAACGTCTACGTGATGCGCCAGACGTTCAAGACCGAACAAACCGCCCGACGGGCTGCCGCGGCCAAGTGGGCCAAACTCCAACGCGGGGCAGCTGAGTTTTTCATTACGCTGGCACGGGGACGGGCAGATCTCTACCCTGATTTGACGGCCTCCGTCACGGGCTTTAAAACCGCCATAGATAATCATCAATGGACGATAACACGGGTGATCCATCACGTGGGAGACAGCGGCTTTATCACCCAGTTAGAGCTGGAATTAAAAATTAAGGACATCGACATGACAGAAAGTGACCAATAACAAGCACTAATGCGTTATAATCACGGCAGGCACACCCCCAATGATGAGGGTTCTTCATGGCGTTTACCTGTCCCCAATGCGGCGCTGTGGCAAAAACACGTACCAGTGAAATGATGAGCGATGAGACCCGGCGCAGCTATCACCAATGCCAGAATATTCTGTGCGGCTGTACCTTTACGACCATCACCACCGTTGAACGGTATTTGACACTCCCCAAACCCCAGCAACTCCCGGCTGATTTTAAAGTCCCGACACTGGCGTTCCCGTCCAGCCATTACGGGGATGAACAAATCGGTTTTGGGTTCTGATTGGAAACAGCCCCGTCTTTGGGGCTGATTTTTGGATAGGATAAATGTTAGGTTATTGCTTTATATTAGAATGAACGTGAGTATGGGATAAGATTGTTAAGCTAACTCTATCATCTGCCACTTTGCCTAATTCATCACATGATGAGCGAGGATTTTCAAAAACATAACCGGAATAACTATGTCGATTAAGTACCTTTATTTCTTTTGTCTTTTTTAAGTAAGAAGTACCTTTTTCTGCTAGCCAGAGCGGAGCACATACCCCCATTTTAATGACCGCTTGATAGATATCTTTAGTTATCTGATCTTCATTCATAGTAAGTGTAATGATGTTCCCACTGTCACTGATTGAGAGTGGCTGCCATCCTTTCATTGATTTTTGCAATACTGCATCATTTATTGATTGGGCAAATACATTGAACGAGGCCAGTAAAAAGAGTGCACAGATAATTTTTTTCATTAAATCTCTCCTTTGATTTTAAATAATCATGAATAAATATTGCAGATACTAATTATCGGTCAAGAATCACACTACGTAGATGTGAGACTGATCTGATCACTTGATAGCAATAAATGAAACGGTTATTCAAAAATCAGGGAGGGTTTTTAGTCTGTAGATAGGGAGGCATTATGTTGGTTATTTATCACACTCAACAAGTACAATATTTAATCAAAAAGGCCAAATAACAAGCACAAAAAGAGATTGATAACTACTAAAAAAAACAAATTTTTCATTATTGCCCTTCCATCATTACATTATTTATGCTTAGGGATCTTTAATTCTTATTTTCCTATACCTTTCTACTTAATTCCTTTAAGAAAAATGAAAATTGATGAGTAGGAGTCATAATTCATAATTTAAACAAGAATAGCATCATGTGCTTTATATATTGATATATAAGATTTTTATCATTTGCCGATTAGAAGTATTTTTTAGACTTAATTCATTATATTGATAAGCAAAAGTAAAGCCCCAATCAAAATGGGGCTTTTCGAAGTGTGGTCAAGATGTGGACATCAATAGCGGGAATCCTTTATTTCCGCTGTAGTAAAAAGCCAGCGAAAGTTGGCTTTTTTTATTTTATGGCGGAAAACGCCCGAAAAAAGTTCCCTCTCATTTACATTTTGAAACATATATTTTCACTTTGTTACTGATTATGCACTTTTGTAGCATTTTGAGGGTAGATATAATTCATTACCAATGGAACACTGTTCGCCAATTAATAAGACACACGATACCCAAAAATAGTTCCAAAAATTTTTAGTGTTCTATTTCTGGCAGTGGCAGGTGTCTGAATAACACCAATGAGGGTAATAATAATGAAGCGCAATATTCTTGCAGTGGTAATCCCGGCTCTGTTGGTTGCTGGTACAGCAAACGCGGCTGAAATCTTTAACAAAGATGGCAACAAACTGGATCTGTACGGTAAAGTAGACGCTCGTCACCAAATCGCAGATGAAAGAAGCAGTGAAGACGGTGATGCATCTTACGCTCGTGTAGGTATCAAAGGTGAAACTCAGATCACTGACCAACTGACTGGTTTTGGTCGTTGGGAATACAACCTGAAGGCTAATCAGGCAGAAGCTGAAGGTGCTAAATCTTCAACTCGTCTGGCTTTCGCTGGCTTGAAATTCGCTAACTACGGTTCACTGGACTACGGTCGTAACTATGGTGTGAATTACGATGTTGTTGCATGGACTGACGTACTGCCAATCTTTGGCGGCGATTCCATGACTAAAACTGACAACTACATGACCGGTCGTGCTACTGGCCTGCTGACTTACCGCAACACCGATTTCTTCGGCTTGGTTGATGGCCTGAACTTTGCTCTGCAATACCAAGGTCAAAACAGCCTGCGCACCAAAAATGAACGTAGCGGCGCTACAGCAAATGGTGATGGCTACGGCTTGTCTACCTCTTATGACGTAGGTTACGGCATCACTGTTGGTGGTTCTTACGCTAATTCTACCCGTGCAAACGGCGACTGGGCTAAAGGCTATGCTCACGGTAACCGTGCTGAAGCATGGAACTTGGGTGCTAAATACGATGCGAACAACGTATACCTGGCAGCTATGTACGGTGAAACCCGTAATATGACCCCAGTTACAAGAAAAATTAAAGACGACGATGTCACTGGTATTACTAATAAAACTCAGAACATCGAATTGGTAGCACAGTACCTGTTCTCTGACTTAGGCCTGAAACCATCTCTGGCTTATGTGCAATCTAAAGGTAAAAACTTGGGTGAGCCAAGAAGCCAATTTGGTACAGATTTGGCTAAATACGTTTCTGTAGGTACTTATTACTACTTTAACAAAAATCTGTCTACTTACGTTGATTATAAAATCAACCTGCTGAAGAAAGACAATGAGCTGGGTCTGGATGCTCGCAACGTATTCGGTGTTGGTCTGACTTATCAGTTCTAATCACTGTTGATAAACAATTTGGCTTTTCGCTAAATAGATTTATCTCAGAAAAAGCAGCGCTCCGGCGCTGCTTTTTGCATTTTACTTCTCTGTTTTTTCAGACTCTTTTTCTCACTCCGTAAACTACTTCACAAGATTTTATTCTTTTTGCTACAAGTAGTTGGCAAATGGGTTCCTTAGCGTTACCCTGAGCGGCGTGAAACTTATTTTGGGCTTAACTCTCCGAGTCTTGGAATCAAAAAAATGTTTGAGAAAATTATAGCAGCGCCTGCTGATCCTATTCTTGGTTTAGCTGATAGCTTTAAAGCTGACCCTCGTGAAAATAAAATCAACTTGGGTATCGGCGTCTACAAAGACGAAACAGGTAAAACCCCTGTTCTGACCACCGTCAAAAAAGCAGAAAAATTCTTGCTGGAAAATGAAACCACCAAAAATTATCTGGCAATTAGCGGGTTACCTGAATTTGGCCGCGTTACTCAAGAACTGCTATTTGGACAAACCAGCCCTGTCGTCACTGATAAGCGTGCCCGTACGGTACAAAGCCCAGGCGGAACTGGAGCACTGCGCATTGCCGCTGATTTTATTGCTAAACAGACCAATGCAAAGCGGGTCTGGATCAGCAATCCAACCTGGCCAAACCATAAAGGCGTTTTCGCCAGCGCTGGTTTAGAAATCTGCGAATATAATTATTACGATGCAGAAAAACATACCCTGAACTTTGATGGTATGTTGGCAAGCCTGTCTGAAGCACAAGCCGGTGATATCATTTTGCTGCACGGCTGCTGTCATAACCCAACCGGTATCGATCCAACTCCTGAGCAATGGCAGAAACTGGCTGATTTATCCGCTGCGAATGGCTGGTTGCCTGTATTTGATTTTGCTTACCAAGGTTTTGCCAAGGGATTGGAAGAAGATGCGGAAGGTCTGCGCATTTTTGCCAAGAACCACAATGAGCTGATCGTTGCCAGTTCTTATTCCAAAAACTTCGGTCTGTATAATGAGCGTGTTGGAGCTTGCACCATCGTTGCAGCAGACAGCGATACCGCAGAAAAAGCGTTCAGCCAAGCAAAATCCATTGTTCGCACCAATTACTCTAACCCGCCAGCACATGGTGCTTCCGTTGTTACGACTATCCTGTCCAATGACGACCTGAAAGCGGAATGGATTCAAGAATTGGCAACAATGCGTGAACGTATTCAGCGTATGCGTCAGCTGTTTGTAAACACCTTACAAGAAAAAGGTGCAAAACAAGATTTCAGCTTTATTACCTCTCAGAATGGTATGTTCTCATTCAGTGGATTGACTAAAGAACAAGTTGAGCGCCTGCGCGAAGAATTCGGCATCTATGCCGTCAGCTCTGGCCGCATCAACGTGGCAGGTTTGACACTAGAGAACATGGTTCCTCTATGTGAAGCTATCGTTGCTGTAATTTGATTTATCTGAGCAACAAAGCCTTTATACCAAAAAAGCCGCTGCAAAGCGGCTTTCTACTCCTTACAGCATTCCTTGCTTATACTATTCCTTGTATATATTCCCTACTTGCTTAATGCATTGCACAAGAAAAATACCTATTAATCCTGTAAAAAAGGGTTAGTTTTTCGCTCATGGCCTAATGTCGACATTGGCCCATGACCGGGAATGAACTGGTAATCATCTCCCAGCGGCAGCACTTTTTCCTTGATGGATTGAATCAATTCATCATAATTTCCGCCGGGGAAATCAGTACGGCCAATGCTGCCTTTAAACAGTACATCACCCATTGAGATTAGTTTTTCAGCATGGTTAGCGAGAATGATGTGCCCCGGTGTATGCCCCGGGCAATGTAAGACCGATAATTCAACATTACCAACTTGCAGTGTATCTCCTTCATCTAACCAACGATCCGGTGTAAAGGATGGGCAAGGTTCAACACCAAACATCTGACATTGAATTTCCAGCCCTTCTATCCAAAAAGCATCACCTTTATGCGGCCCATAAACGGGCACATCAAAATATTTGGATACTTCGACAGTAGCACCAACATGATCGTAGTGACCGTGGGTCAACAGAATTTGAGTGACTTTCAACCCTCGACGCTCAATTTCAGCAATCAGTTGCTCAGCATTGCCGCCGGGATCAACAATCGCAGCGTTTTGCGTTTCTTCGCACCAAATCAAAGTACAATTCTGCATCGCCATCGTAACGGGGATAATGTGGTATTTCATTATATTATTGGGCTCCACAATCAAGACTAATTGTTAAGTATATACCCAATGGCTTTCAAGTTGCAGCACGACCTGCAAAGAGCAGCAGCTTGAAAAATGATGGATATAAAATTACCACGTTCTGACTGGGCCTGTATCAATATGAATAAAATTACTCTTTGGATAGAACCCTACTCCCCCTGCCCGCATTTTCAGTGCCGCCTTACGAATATGCGCAAGTTGAATGCCATCAATATGAAAATCCATTGCTTGCCCACGAGTATGGTAACTCTGTTTTGCAACTCCACTACCGGTTCGACGCAACATGTTATTTGTCGTCAATGAACGATAGCCTGATAATAATTGAACAGGTTTGTTTATACCCATCATCATCTGTAATAGATAAATTTGATCAAACAATTTTGGGTCGATAGTCTTGATTTTATTTTGACGGAAATCGCGGAATAAATAATTCAAGCGATCTAATTCGGATTTGTTATAACGCCGCCCATCGAAGAATTCAGCTTTGAGCGTTTCTCCTGTATGCAGGTTATTAAGACGTAAAATTCTCGGACGCGGCGTTGTCAATGCAGCCAACGCGTGATGAGGTAATAAACTTAACCCCAACGCAGCCACACCTACGCCGAGCCACTTTCGGCGATCGTGGTCAATATCATTCATGGATCATGTGCCCTGCTATTCTATGATGTATTAATATTTTATAAAACTACATTAATATAAAGTTTAATCGACTAATAAGACATCAACAAACAAAAAGTAGTTTCAATTATTTTTGTATATTACTGTAAACTCACCAAGTAATAATTGTGATCAATGTAACATAACTAAAGTTATATCAAATATAGATGAAGTATAAATGATGATATGTTTTTTGAAGATTATTTCAATCTGATTGATAAAACTTGACAATATAGAAGATAAAAAAGCGTATTCAAGAGACATGATGAAAAGGAAAAAACATTGAAAAAAGAATTAGTAATGAAAAAATAAAGGTGAAGAAAGTTTCCTTTTCTTCACCCGTTATAATGTCGATATTAATGCCAAGTTTCATTCTTATAAAGAATAAGGGCTATGAAGATGCCAAATCGTTTTCAGCTTCCAATACTTTGGACAAAAGCGCCGATTTTTGTCTGGCATTAATATCATAATCATAAATGTCAGCGCGATATTGCGGTGTTCCCTTATCATCAACCCAAGCCGTTTGATAATAAAGGAAAACGGGTATTTTATTGGGAATGTTTACATATTTCGTTGCCCAAGTTTTCAATGAACTACTGACTTTACTTTTATTCCAGCCAGCGTCTCCCAACAACATATTCGCCAGCTCAGGAGCCTTATTAACACGAACACAACCAGAACTGACCGCTCTCATTTCCCGCCCGAAAGTGGCTTGGTTTGGCGTATCATGCAAATAAATCGCCTCTGAATTCGGCATATTAAATTTAAAGCGCCCCAATGAATTAGTTGGGCCTGGTGCCTGACGTATACGGTAAGGAAAACTACTTGGCGTGACTACATTCCAATTAATTGACGAAGGATCAATAACCTTGGCATCATTGCTCCAACCAGAAAAAACGGTATAACCCCGCGTGCGGAAATAACTAGGATCACGCATTGCTCTTGGCGCAATATCTTTCCTAGTCATGCTGGTTGGTACGTTCCAAGGTGGATTAATCACCACATTATTTAATTCACTGCTCATAATTGGCGTCTTACGGCTGGGGCGCCCGACGACAACTTTAGAACTTAATTCCTCTTTTCCATTTAAATAATAAATCAGTGAATAATCAGGTATATTCACTAAAATGCCCGTAGGAATATCGCCGGGAATAATCCGCAGCCGCTGTATATTTAAAGCCATGATGCGGGCACGAGTTTGTGGCGTTGTATTTAACCACGTTTTAGTGGATTGACCGATAACACCATCCGCCGTTAGGCCATGTAAAGCCTGAAAACGTTTTACAGCAGCGACTAATTCTTTGCCATATACCTTGCTATCAGTTTTGGTGGCAGATGGATCTAATACCCCAGAGCGAGCCAATATCTTTCTTAACGCAATGACGCTTTCACTACTTTGTCCTGGCCTGAGTGTACCTTTGGACGAAAAATTCTCCCAAGCTTGTTTATCAGCCAATTGCCCTAACATCTCTTTACGCATGCCTTCATACATAGGGTGATTGGGTGATAAGGATATAATATAAGAAAGAATATTATTACTGATATGCTGTTGCCATTTATCAATTAAACTGGATGGAGGTAAATCAATTTTATAAGGAGTCTTACTGTATAACCATGAATCCCCTTTGTTTTTAACGCCATTGATAAAATGCAAATAACCTAACATGGCATCTGATAAAATAATATCATGCCCCATATTACTTAATCCGGGGGAATTTAATTGCACGACCCATTTTTCAAATTGAGGTTGAAAACCCGCTAATGATATTTCAATCAATTGATTTTCAAATTTCTCAATTGCTTTTTTATCCTGCCATAATGGTTGCATTTTATTAGCAGAATATAATGTTACCAAACGATCAAGGAATATCGGTTTTACTTGTTGAGGAAGAAAATTCTGTAACTTTTTTCGATTTTCTTCAATAGAGTTCATTGGCGATATAGGAGTATTCTTATCCGATGAAATAACGGTACTTGCTTGTGTTTGCCCTCCTGATAATTGTTGAGTTTCATCCGAAATGAATCCATTTTGTTGATTTGCAAAGGCTACCTCTGATAGCGCCAATGCGCTCCAGATAAAAGAAACTTTCAGTAATCTGACCGTGTTCTTCGTCATAAGAGTTCACCTCACCTTATTATGTACGCGCTATCCAATGACTCATTTTAATTATCAACAGACTTATTTTATCAGAAAAGAATAGTTATAATTATATACATATTTCCTTAGTAAGATAAGGCTCCATGCCATCATACTCAATCGCATAGCTAAAAAGAAAATGTTCACTATAATAAATTACATAGCTCTGTTTTAAAAAAGAAAAAGGCACTTTTCGTGCCTTAATCAGAGTGATTTTTATAGCACTTTAAGATTAATACTCAGATTTAATGACCACTTCTTCGCCAAATCTGCCTGCTTTAGGCAAAGGCTGATAAGAAGAGTTGGATGCCCTTAAAATACGTATGCCACGGATATTTAGCTCGCGTGCCGCAGCAATATCAGCATCTGCGTCGCCGTAGTAGATTTTCAATTTTTGATTTTTCATCCAGCTGACTTTTTCATTTTTGTTGGGCTCATCCCCTGCAAAAATGACTTTATGCATTTTATCGGCCGGAATATGTAAACTTTCTTGTAAGTACTGGGTAACAGCCTCTGTTTTTGTTTTTGCACGCCCGGTAATAAAATAAACATCATCACCGCGCTTCAAATGCATCTGGACTAATTCAATACCAACTTGTTTCGGCAAGCTGAATTTATCCCACCCATTATTCATTTTTTCCCAGAATTTAGGGTTTTTCAGATAGCTTTGATCATTGGGTGAATATTCTTGTTTTCCTCGATAAAATCCTGGGCTGGAAAACAAAACTGTATCATCAATATCAAACCCAACAGCCATAGGCGGTTGCCCTTCCAAACTTTTTTCAATCTGCTTTATCGATACCCAATGTATAGATTGACGCTGAGCTAAGTCTGCTGCGGTAACTCCTGGGCTGGTTGACTCAGGCATAAACATTTTTGCCTGTGCCGCACTGTTTAAACCGAAGGCAAGTACAATCGCACTGAGTGTTAATGTTACTTTACGCATTGTTATTCCTTTCCATATTAATCATAACGGAACGGAATAATAAACATTATCATGGAATCAAAATGAGACGCACTGCACAATTGCCAAAGGTTAATATTTTAAAACGATATTGATAATTTATTTATTATCAACGAAGGTATAATCACCTATTTTTTCATAACCAAGCTGTCATCTTGAAGGAATATATTTCCTGTTAAAGCGGGGTATTCAGCTTATAGCCAATAAGTTTTAGGTTGTATCGCGACGATAAGGAAGAAGCAAAATTTTCTGCATGAAATCAGAAAAGTTGAAGGGATATAATTCATTGCCCAAAAAAACTTACTCTCATTAAAAGAGGCCATATATTTTTATATGACCTCTTATTACATCTAGCAACTTCATCCAAAGAAGAAATTATTCTTCCAATATTGGTTGTGCTTGTGCCCGTGGTTGTTCAGAAGCAGGAGCATCCTGCCCAAAACCGCGTAAACCAACAACATGTACATGTTCCTGATTATTGAAGATTTTACGCACCAACTTATAGGTTGTTCCCTTCTCTGGACTGATATTTTCTGGTGCTGCGATAATTAACTGCATTTGTAAGCGTTCACACAGTTCAAACAGCGTTGCGATTGATTTCGCATCCAGACGTGCAGCTTCGTCAAGGAACAACAGGCGGCATGGTGAAATATCTTTACCACGCAGACGGCGTGATTCCTCTTCCCAGCTCTGTATGACCATAACCAAGATGGACATCCCCGTACCAATCGCTTCCCCTGTAGACAATGCTCCACTTTCCGCTTTCAGCCAACCATCCGAACCACGGTTAACTTCAACGTCGAGTTCAAGGTAATTACGGTAGTCCAGCAGCTCCTCACCAATGGTTTGTGGTAAGCGTTGTCCCATATCAATTTGTGGATTCAGGCGCTGATAAAGTTTTGCTATCGCTTCGGAGAAGGTCAAGCGTTGGCTATTAAACAGATCCTGATGCTGTTCTTGTTGCTCAGAAAGCACATCCAACAAGAGCGCATGACTTTCACGCACATTCACATTCAGGCGCACCCCACCAACCTGTCCGAATGAAACAGCCTGTAGCCCTTGGTTCAGCATGCGAATACGGTTTTGTTCACGCTGGATAGTCTTACGAATGATATTGGCCACACTCTTGGAGCTAATCGCCAATTTTTGTTCACGGGCCGTCAATTCTTCAGTCAAACGTGCCAGTTCAATTTCCATCTGTTCAATGGCATCAACCGGATCATCCGTGCGAATGATATCCTGACGAATACGCTCACGCAGATGTTGGTAAACCGCAACAAAGAATTGGATCTTACGCTCAGGCCGTTTCGGATCTTCAGACAAACGCAAGGCATCACGCAGATGTTCGTTGTCAGAAACTGCCAGACGCAATGCTCCCAACGCCTTATCCGACATTGATCGCAAATCATCACCATCTATGTAGGCCAATTCACGACGATGCAGGCGGCGTTCAACACCGTTGTCCTTGACCATTCGCATCACCGCACACCAACCCGCTTTCGAAGAAACGACTTGTTCACGTTTTTGGTAATAATCACGCTCAGATTTACGCAATTTCTTCTGCAGGTTTTCCATTTCTGCTTCACAAAATGCGATTTGCTTTTCGAGTTGATTGATACGAGAACGATTTGCACTCACCGCAGCGTGGAGTTGATCACGGCGTTCACGGGCTCTGCTTTCTGCATTAGCATCAGCTTGAACACCAATGTCTTGCATCTCCTGCTCAAGCTCTTTCAGCATATCTTGCTTGGTGTCATAAGAGCTTTTCAACGATGCCAATACTTGATTAAACTGCGCATACTGTGCTTGTTGCTGACGCAATTGTTCACGTGCACGACTGCGTTCTGATTCTGCATGTTCAAGACGCTGGCGCAATTTATCGTTCAGATCAGCATTTTCACTGAGCATTCCAGCCGAGTCACTGTAACTGAAATGCGCACGGCGTTGAACGATTTCGGTCAAGGCAAAAGCTTGTTGTTTGGCTTTATTCTGCGTGTGTTTTGCTGTTTCGTAATCTTTTTGCAACTGTTCATGCTGCTGTGGATCGTTTTGCAAGACAGAAACCAACGGCTCTAATTTAGCCAATGCATTTCCATGTTGTTGCAAGAACCGAGCAGCATCTTGTGCTTCTTCCATCTCTTCACGGACAGTCTCCACGCGATCAAGCAAAGTTTCATCCAACAAAATGGTGATTTGTGGGATCAAACGATTTAATGCCGACAGGCTCTCTTTCACCTGCGTCAGCTTTTGCTGATGTTGCTGAGACTGTGTTTCAAATTGAGATAATTCGCGCTCCAGCTCAGTTCGGCGTTGATTCAGGCTACGAATTTCTGCTTCAGGATCATCATCAAATGCTACAGATAGATGCTTACCCACAAAACGGCTGAAAACTTGATGCGCGCGCTGAATTTTTTGCACATCAAATGACAGGGTGGCATAGCGTTCAGCCAACGTATCACGCTCAAGATTGAGTGCCTCAAGGCGGTTTTCTCTTGCTGCCCGCCCAAATAGTGGCACTTCGGGATAACGGGAATAACGCCATTGGCGATCAGAAGATTTTACTAGAACCGCATTATCCTGCTCTTCAAAGTGGAATACGCTGTCATCGAAAGATTGCGGATCACCTTCAATCAAATAGAGATCTTCCGGGCAATCTTCCAGAGATTCCAAATGTTGGCGTACCGATGAAAGATCAGGAACGACGATCGCATGGCGTGCAGGACCATAAAGTGCAGAAAAATAAGGTGCATCATCAATAGTAATGTCATCGTAAATTTCTGACAGCAGGACACCACCAAAACGCTCAGCAAGTGCAAGTAGCCGGCTATCTTCTGCACCACTTGGCTGGCTTAATTGTTCAATCTGCTTTTCCAGTTCACGTTTCTGTGCCGCGATATCATCACGTTCAACAGTAATTTCACGCTCTTGTTCCAGCAATTGCTGCATGTATTCGGTGACATCATGGCCGCTTTCGAACGATTCATTGCTTTGGTCACAAAGCTGGCTAAGTGCTTCCTGTGCCGCCAGCCACATAGGTGCACGCGTTGTCAGCCCATGAATTCTCTGCTTGAGTTGTTCAAACTCCTGACGTATTTGAATGCGACGCTCACCGCTTTCATTGGCATTCTGGCCCAGCTCTTCCAGATGAGCCTCCAATTCACTCTGCAATGCCTCTAAATCTTCCGCCTGATATTGTTGATTATGGCGCTTACAGAACTCTTGCAGTAAACGTTCCGCATTTTGCTGGCTGTTCAGACGTTGTTCCAACTCAGCCAACTGGATCCGCAGAGATTGAACCCGATCGGCTAAATGGCGCTGCGATGACCAGTCACGTAAAACTTCACGGGCTGCCTGCCATGCGTCACTGCGGCTAACTTCACCAACAATGTTTTTTACCAGTTGATAAGCCTGTTCAAACTGAGAGTGAGCTGCATCGGCAACACTTAATTTTTGTTCCAGCGTCAATAAGATTTCAGTCGCCTGCTGCGCTTGTGCCTGATAGGTTTCCTGCCACTCGTCAGCATTTTCTATCGATAAGTCAGGAAGCTGGCAAAGCTCGCGGGCCCGCTCTAGTGCTTGCAGTGCTTGCTGGTACTGGATAGCCCGGGTTTGCTGAACGTCCAAGGCTTGCTGGTAATCTGCAAGCTGGCTTTTCAGTTCATCAACTTCTTGTTCTGCCGCTTCAGAGGCAGTTTCATATTCGGCCTGAAGTTCTTTGGCCTCTTCTACGACTTCACTCTGCTCTTCCAACCGATATGTCAGTTCTTCAATATCGGATTGGTAACGATCGATTTTCTCCTGCTGACGCATCGCCGTTTGAACCAGATTCAGGTGATCGCTGGCAGCCTGATAATCCATTTCCAGATCGGAGGATGTTCCACTTTGTTCCGCTAGTTCTCTCGCCATTTCAACATGACGATATTGTTCAGCAACCAATTGGCGGCGGCTACCGAATAACTCACTGCGCAAAGCCAATGCTTCATCCAGATGGACACGTCGTTCGTTGGCGTGGCGCATATAGTCAGCCGAAACATAAGCTGTTGCTTCTGTAATCAGATGCTTGAAAAGATCACGATCGGATTGCGTAACGCGAATGGCTTCCAGTGTAATACGGTTTTCGCGCAAGGCAGCTTCCATATCCTGAAACGCTTTTCTGACCCCGCTGTTTTCTGGCAATAAATAATCACGCAATGAGCGGGTAATCGCACTGGAAATACCGCCGTATAGCGATGCTTCTATCAAACGGTAAAACTTGCTGCGATCGCTGGCTGAACGCAGTCGTTTTGGAATCACCCCCAAATCAAACATCAAGGAGTGGTAATCCGTAATAGAATTAAATTGCTTGAACTGAACGCCTTCCATGCCATCAAGACGCTCTTTCAATTCATTCAGTGGCAGCACACGCGCCTGACGTTCGCTAATATTCTCAGTCAATAGCTGGGTAGGCTGGAAAGACGCTGGTGCGCCCTGAATCATAAATGGCTTGATATCGACTTTACGATCACGGCCAGCAATTTGCTGTAAACGAACGCCGACAATAATTCGCTGATGGCGGGAGTTCACCACATCCAGCGTGGAATAACAGACACCGGCACGCAATTTACCGTGCAGGCCTTTATCACGAGAGCCGCTGGTTGCGCCTGCTTCAGTGGTGTTACGAAAGTGAAGTAACGTCAGATCAGGAATCAATGCGGTGATGAAACCGGCCATTGTTGTTGATTTACCCGCACCATTACCACCGGATAAAGTTGTCACAAGCTCGTCAAGATCAAACGTTCTGGCAAAAAAGCCGTTCCAATTAACTAACGTCAGTGAGCGAAATTTACCGCGTTCAATCATGACTGCTCATCCTCCGCACCTTCTGCTGAATACTCTGATGCTTCTTCATGTTCATTGTTTTTTTGCACCGATTCCCCTTCCAGCGGCATCGCCTCACCATCACGGATCATCCGCAATTGGGCCTCGCGTGGGTCATCACCGCTACGTACATCTGCACCAAACCGGAATACAGATTCAGTGATCGTAAATTTATTGCTGTCATTTTGCAGGAAATAAACCATGCCTAAACGACGCAGACGGTTTAAGGAAGTCCGCATTTTTTCCTGTAATTTTTGTTTATCCAGATCAGAACCGGTAGCACGTTGATTCATCACTTTCATCAGCTTATTTTCATCAGCCAATGACAGCAATTCTTCGTACAATTCCTGCGAAGTAAATATGCCTTGGTTGGACAAACGCTCTGGGCTGAGATAGAGGTAACACAAGATTTTGCCTACCATCATGTCCAGTTCAGACAAAACAGATCGCGGGATCAATGTTGTTGAACGAGGACGCAGATAGAAAAAACCTTCTGGTGCACGGATTAACTCGACGTTATAACGCGCATAAAACATTTCCAATTCTTCCTGAAAATCCATCAGAAAAGCATGATTATCAAGATCATCCATGCTGATGTGACGCCCGGAACGAAGCTGGCTGTCTAATTCAGGGAAAAGTGTATTGGATAATGCCTGAGCCAGTTTTACTGGCATAAGTTGTTCAATATGTGTCGATGACATGTGCCTGCACCTTGGCTCCGTAATCATTAATCGCTAACCATTCCGCTGGCAACCCAGAGAAATCTGCTTCTGCAACCCCCAGCCTTACAGCCTGATCCACTAATATGCGCGCCACATCAAAATGGCGCTTGCGTGGATATTGAATAAGGTAATCGCGCATGACAGCGCCCAAATCCAGAGGAAGCTTTGTTTGTTGGTAAACCGCCAGTGCCTGTTCCACCATTTCAGCCAACTGTTCGTTGATTTCACTGAATTCTTCGTATTCCATTTCTGGCGGTAACTCTCCCATTACCTCTTCATTACGCAAGGCCAGTTCTTCATCACGCATATCCAGCAAACGCTCTGCATTGGCAACAGTCAGCGCCCACGGGTTGTCAAAATAGTGTTGGATGGATTGGCGAAGGCGCTGGGCAAAAATTCGGTTTTTATCCATATCAATGGCGGTTCGGATAAATTTATGCACATGGCGATCATAACCTATCCACAAGTCAATGGATTGCTGTCCCCAACTGATAATGCGATCAAGTTTGCTTTGTAAGTCAAAAACCAATTTATCAACCAGATCAGAACCGCCAATATTCATATTGGCATCCTGAATACGCAGTAGATTGGCTTGTAATTTGTCGCCTGCGGCTTCCAATGTATCTTGCAGTTCCCGCAATGTACCGGAGGTTTCAGACAGTAACTGTTCACAATTGGCAATGGCAGCCTGCCAATCCTGATTGAGCAACTCAGCGATATCTTCTTTTACGCTGTTTTGCTGTTCATCCATTACACGCTGGGACATATCGATGCTGTCAAAAATTTCAGCAACTGAATATTTGAGCGGCGCAAAGACATTACGATGCCAATGGAATTCATCTCCTCCCTCTTCGGCCGCTTCGGCCGCTCGATGCAATTCGTTGGCAACGATAGATAGCTGCATGGAAAGACGCAATGTGGAGAATTCACGCTGGCGAATGTAATAGTCGCTGATGCCAATTCCCAATGGAGTCAGGCGGTAGATGGCATTGCCGTCTACCAGTTCGCTGGTAAAACGGTTGAATAGCTTCTGGCGAACCATATCATTAATGGCGTTATTCGCCCTGACGGATACCGCTTCAGAAGTCTGTTCAAAACCTTTGCACACTTCGCGGAAAGCATCCACCAGCTCTCCTTCACTCATTTCACCATCAAGCCGCTCACCGTTCAGGACAGCGATTGCCAGTAAAAATGCCAGCCGTTCAGGCGGCAAAGAAATTGAAAAATCATTTTTTCTGGCCCAAGACACAAGTTCAGGAACAGTCTGGGAATATTCACTCATAATTCGCTCTTTAAGGTAGGCTTGCGTGCTATCACATGAATATAACGCCCTAGGCTGATATAGGGCTCTTGTCTGCAATAACGCTGTTCAAGTTCAAGCAACGCGGGAAAATCTGAGTTTTGTAATTGGCGGCTTTGGAGATAATCGTGAAAAACTCTCACTCCTGTTTTGCCCGTTATTTCCATGTTGAGTTCAGTCAACCATTGATACACTTGTTCCGGTACTAATGGATTTTGTGGTGACAGAGAACGTTTTCGGCGGCGCTGTATATTGGGCGTTGCCAAATGGAAATTACCTAATATGGCGTTACGCATGACCAAGCCATTAGCATTATAAAACATTAATGAAAGGGTACCACCGGGTGTGATTATATTCTCCAATATTTCTATTGCATCTTTTTGATCTGTAATCCATTCCAATACCGCATGAAATAGGATTAAATCGACAGGCTGTTCAATGTGATGGTGGATTTCCTGCACTGAACTTTGGATAAATTGCATTTGATGGAGAACACCCCGTTCTTCAGCGTTGTGTTTCGCCCTTTGGATCATCTCTTCAGATAAGTCACAAAGTATCACCTGATGACCTAATTCAGCCAACTGGCAAGCCATATTTCCTTCACCGCCACCCGCATCCAAAATGCGCAAGGGGCGTTGAGGCAAATGATTCAGCGATTCGTTAATATCCTGCCAGACAACGGCCTGCCTGATTTTACCTTTGGTTGTGCCGTAAATATTACGCGAAAATTTGTCTGCAATATCATCGAAATTGCGATCCCGCATGAAAAACTGCCTCACTTTATAAGCTAAGTTTGATTTGTCTATTGAGTAGTTATGATATCTACTGCTATTTTTACTACTATTATTTTGGCACAGTAATCGTTTAATTAACTACTTTTTGCCTTAAATTCAACCCTGCGCGACTATAATTCAACCACATCAAGGCTCATCAATGCTATTCCTGCTAAAAAAATATATCGGCTCGCTATTAATGCCCTTGCCATTGATTATTATCGTTTCTTTTGTCGCCCTGTTATTGCTGTGGTTCACGCGCTGGCAAAAAACAGGAAAAATCATTTTATCACTCAGTTGGCTTACATTACTTTTATTAGGTTTACAGCCTATTGCAGACAGACTCTTACTCCCTGTTGAAGGGAAATATGTGCAGCGCTATGAACCTGAGGCACATTCTGGCAGCACGCATAAAACACAGGCTGCGCCCATTAAATACATTGTAGTTCTCGGTGGTGGGTTCACCTATAACCCTCATTGGGCTCCCAGCGCCAACCTTATCAGTAATAGCTTACCGCGGGTAACTGAAGGTATTCGGTTATACCATCTTAACCCCGGCGCTAAAATGATTTTCACGGGTGGCAAAGGCGTTAATGCAATCAGCAGTGCCGAAATTGCCGCTATGGTAGCACAATCTATGGGTATTCCTGTAGAAGACACAATAGCATTAAAAAAACCTTTGGATACGGAAGAAGAGTCTGAGGAAGTTGAAAAAGTTGTGGGGCAACAGCCTTTTATTCTTGTTACATCCGCCAATCATATGAAAAGGTCGCTAAAGTTCTTCGAACAACGGGGATTACATCCAATTGCAGGCCCTGCCAATCAATTGGCTGTAACAACTCCACTTTATCCATGGGAAAAATATATTCCTTCTGCCTATTATTTTTCACATACCGAACGGGCCTGGTATGAAACATTAGGGCGCATTTGGCAGGCGATTAAACCTGTAAGCTCTGATAGCCAAAACCAAAAGGAACAAAAAAAGGAATGATTCGTACCGTCAAGCTATCCCATAAAAATATCGCCTAAGACAGCAGCTCATTAATTCCTCAGGAATATAGATAACTGAAGAAATATCGTTAACCGAAGAGAAAATGCCGCAATCAGGCATTCTCTCTTTTTAGTTGATATTCAACCAAGACTTGCGCTGGCTACAATCAAGATATTGCGAAAGATTTTCTGACTATTTCCAGATCTTCTGGTGTGTCAACACCTGCACCGGGAGCTTGCAGAGCTTTTGCCACATGTATTTTTTCACCGTACCAAAGCACCCGCAATTGTTCGAGCATCTCTATATTTTCCAATGGACTTGGTGCCCATTGGACATAACGGCGGATAAATCCGGCCCGATACGCATATATCCCGATATGACGCAGAAAATGCTCACCAATAGTTTCTTTGGATTGCATAAAACGATCACGCTCCCACGGGATTGTAGCGCGTGAAAAGTAGAGCGCATACCCTTGTGCATCCATGACAACTTTGACTGCATTCGGGTTGAATGCCTCTTCAGCATCTTGTATGGATACAGCAAGTGTTGCCATGCCTGCATCGCTGCCAGCCAGATTATCCGCTACCTGCCTAATGATTTGCTCTGGAATGAGGGGTTCATCCCCCTGAACATTGACAATAATTTCATCGTCAGCAAATTGATATTTGTCGATCACTTCAGCCAAACGTTCTGTGCCTGAATGGTGATTTTCATTTGTCATGCAAGCCTCACCTCCTGCGGCAATCACGGCATCAAAAACGTCTTGATTATCTGTTGCTATGATAACTCGATTAGCGCCAGAACGTGCTGCCCGTTCCATGACACGCACAATCATGGGCTTTCCGTGAATATCAGCCAAGGGTTTTCCAGGAAGGCGGGTTGAGGCAAAGCGTGCAGGAATGATGACGGTAAACATGAGTTATTGGTTATCCTCTGTTGGCAAGGCACGTGATTCATTTTCCAGCAGTACAGGAATGCCATCACGGACAGGAAAAGCGAGGCGATCAAGTTTGCAAATCAGTTCAAAGTTTTCTTTATCGTAACTGAGCTTACCATGACATACAGGACAAGCGATGATTTCGAGTAAACGGTGATCCATATATCCCCCAAATAACGGGCTTTAAATTTAATGCGGCTCAGAATATCACAAGCAATGCGCTATGCAATGCCGTGTTGCTGTGCTGTTGCAGTTTTCCGATGCTATTGATAAATGGCTATTATTGATGAAAGATTGATTTCGGCAATAGCGTAAGGATCTCATCCAACATCTGTTTGCCCTCCCTTTCTGGCAACTGGGCAGATACCGGCAAATACCACCAATTGGGCTGGGAAAATTGAAAACATTTAACGGCATCTTTCTCTGTCATCAACAAGTTTTGATTGCCGGTCGCCAAAGCCAACAATTGGGATTGCTCATATGATTGATGATCAGCAAAGGCATGGGTTTTCTGCAAATCGGCGCCCAATTGTTGTAATGTCGCAAAGAAACGTGGTGGATGGCCAATCCCTGCCATTGCGACACAGTTCGGAATATCACTGACTTTGCGAGTTTCACCTGTCAGTAAATTTACCGCCAGTTCCCCTTTCAAGGTCATTGGCAACTCACCTGATTTAGGTGTTCCCCCATTGACAATGATGGCGTTGACGCTATCCAAACGGCCTGCCAATTCTCTCATCGGGCCGGCTGGCAGCCAGCAGCCATTGCCGAAACGACGAACCCCATCGATAACTACAATTTCATAATCACGCTGCAAGGCATAATGTTGAAGACCATCGTCCGTCACCACGATATCGACTGAGTGATGTGCCAACAAAGCCTTAATGGCTTCAGCACGTTTTGGGGCAACGGCAACTGGCGCCGAAGTGCGGCGATGGATTAAGACAGGCTCATCGCCAGCTTGTGCTGTTGTCACTTCACTTGTAACCAATAATGGGTAATACGCTGATTTCCCACCGTAGCCACGTGAAACAACCCCAACCCGATAGCCTTTTTGCTGTAGCTGTTCAACCAACCAAATAACGACAGGTGTTTTTCCATTTCCCCCCGCAGTCAGATTACCTACTACGACAACAGGTACAGATGCTTTCCAGGAACGGCTTAACCCTATCCTATAGCTTAAACGGCGCAAACCGCTTATCAGCCCATAAAGGGCTGATAATGGCAATAGTGCGATATAAAGCCATGAACGTCCTGACCATATGCGCTCAATCATTGGCCAAACTGCATCCGATGTAATTGTGCATACGCACCTTCATGCCCCAACAAAGTAGTATGGTTGCCTCTTTCGATGATATTTCCATCTTCAATGACAATAATTTCATCGGCATTTTCAATGGTAGACAGGCGGTGGGCGATAACCAGAGACGTTCTGTTTTTCTGCAATTCATCCAATGCTGCCTGGATCGCACGCTCAGATTCGGTGTCCAATGCTGACGTTGCTTCATCCAAAATCAAAATTGGCGTATCACGCAGTAAAGCCCGGGCAATGGCGATGCGCTGACGCTGGCCGCCAGAAAGCAAGACCCCATTTTCACCAATCATGGTATCAAGGCCGTTGTCCATCTTTTTAATAAAGTCCATTGCATAAGCCATTTCTGCCGCCCGTTCAATCTCTTCACGGCTGAATTTGCCTTCGCAGGCATAAGCGATGTTATTGGCAACAGTATCATTGAACAGATGCACATTCTGCGATACCAGCGCAATTTGATTACGCAGCGAAGCCAACGTATATTCGCGCAAGTCATGACCATCCAGTGTAATCTGGCCTTCATTCACATCGTAAAAACGCGTGAGAAGATTGGCGATTGTCGATTTACCTGACCCCGAACGCCCAACTAACGCAACGGTCTTGCCTGCCGGAATTGACATTGAAATCTTTTTCAATGCAGGGTGGTCTTTGGTTGGATAGCTAAATGTAACATTTTGGAATTCAATAATTCCTTTTGCCTTTTTAACTTCCAACTTGCCGTCATCTTTTTCCTGTTCCAAATCCAAGATAGAAAACAAGGTTTGACAAGCAGCCATACCACGCTGGAACTGTGAATTAACGTTTGTCAGTGATTTCAATGGGCGCATGAGAGCAATCATGGAAGAGAAGACAACGGTGATTTTACCTGCTGTTAAAGCTCCCATAATTTCAGGGAAACTGGCGGCATACAGAATAAATGCCAACGCAAAAGAGGCAATCAACTGAATAATCGGGTCAGAAATGGAATTAGCAGAAACCATTTTCATGCCCTGCTGGCGCATATGGTTGCTGACTTTATTGAAACGTGTAGTTTCAACTTGTTGGCCGCCAAAAATTAAAACTTCTTTATGCCCTTTCAGCATTTGCTCGGCACTGGTTGTTACCATGCCCATGCTGTTTTGCATGTTTTTACTTATCCTGCGGAAACGCACGGAAACAAGGCGAATAACCCCTGCAACAATCGGCGCAATCACAATCAAAATCAGGGAAAGTTCCCAGCTGTAGTAGAACATTAAAATAAACAGGCCGATAATTGATGCCCCTTCCCTGACAACGGTCACTAGTGCACCGGAAGAAGAGGAAGCAACCTGTTCTGAATCATACGTAATACGGGAAAGCAATGTTCCCGTGGATTGCTGGTCGAAAAAGGAAACAGGCATTCCCATCATGTGATTGAACAGACGACGGCGCATCTGCATAACCACCTTGCCTGATACCCAAGATATGCAATAGCTTGATACAAACCCAGATAAGCCACGTAACAACATCAGCCCGATAACAACCAGTGGCATCCACTTTAATACACTCATGTCTGCCTTGCCAAAACCCTCATCAAGCAAAGGCTTCAGCAAGGAAAGCATAAATGTATCACTGGCAGCATTGATAATTAATGCAACCGCCGCAACTAACAATCCAAGTTTAAATGGTGTGATCATCGGCCACAGGCGGCGAAGGGTCTGCCAGGTAGAAAGGTCTTTATCATTCATTATTGAGTTACCAAAACCAAAAGAAATAGCGAATCATTCTACTCATGATCGCCACGAATACCAAACCACTGATGATACCATCGTGATACTATTTGTTGTCGATAACCTTCTAATTTAATCTGATCCCGATAAAAATAGCCTGTTATCTGACCAGAAACAGCAGTGCTATGCCATTCAATCCCGGCATCTTTGTAGCGTTGTTTCACTTTCACTGAAGGCAACCTCCATGGGCTATAGCGTGCAACTGAAGCCAATGCATATTGAGGCATAACCCTACGGATAAATACCGAAGTAGAAGACGTATTACTGCCATGATGGGGCACTTGCAGCACTGTTGCATTTAGCTGGCTCTTCTCAAGCTCCGATAAGCGATATTCCCCTTGCCTCTCTAAGTCTCCCGTTAACAGCAAGCTGTGTTTACCATCATCAATACGAATCACACAAGATTGATTGTTTCCGACACTCGCTTTTTTTTCCTGTGGCCAAAGAACACTGAAGTTCAAACCTTGCCATTCCCATTTCTCACCACGAATGCAAGGTAAATGGGCAGGATTCGAGGAAGGACTTCTTATTTGTATGCCTGAATATTTCGCAGCCAGATATTCGACTCCTCCTGTATGATCCAAATGATCGTGACTGAGAATAATTTGCTCTGGCATTAATCGATGCCAACGCAAGTAAGGAGCTATGACTTTTTCTGCCATACTGCCTGTCTCCCAACGATTGCCCGTATCAAAAATGATTGCTTTTCCTCCCTTGTCAATCACCACAGCCAACCCATGTCCGACATCCAGCATT
Source organism: Xenorhabdus santafensis (assembly GCF_033949405.1). Lineage (NCBI taxonomy): Bacteria > Pseudomonadati > Pseudomonadota > Gammaproteobacteria > Enterobacterales > Morganellaceae > Xenorhabdus > Xenorhabdus santafensis. The sequence goes on from NZ_VCDN01000047.1 coordinate 29,351, forward strand.
GAAAAACGCCATTGGTAATCATTGGCGCGTTTGGCATAACAGGCAATGACCCCAATACAAATTCCCAATAGCCATTTATAAGATCTCCACCACCCTAAACGCCAAGCCACAACAAAAAACCAACCGGACAATGTCATAATTATTGGGTAATTTCCTGTTTCAATCCATGAATGCGTCAAAGCAGGCAGAGGAGATAATGCAAATAAGACACTATAATCAACCAATTGCCACAATAGTGGTTGGACAACCGGAAGCGAGAAAGAAACGATCCCCAGCATCACCAATGGCACCGATAAAAAAGAGATAATCGGGACAGCCCATAAGTTAGCGGCCAATGACGCAATATTAACGCCCTGAAATAACAGAAGCTGCAATGGCAACAACATTAACATCATACCTAATTGCATGTGCAAACCACACAGCCACACCCACCGCCAGCCAGAACGTATTTTTTCTGGCAATGGTACCCAATGGAACCAAAATAACAGTGCTGTTACCGCCGTGAATGAGAGCCAAAAGCTATCAGAAAGTATAGCCAGTGGATCAAAAAGTAAAATGAGTGCTGCACTCCATAAGGCCCATTGCCATGAAAAACACAATCTGCCTTTACATTTGAGATAACACCATAATGTTAGTCCTAAAATTGCTCTGATGGCGGGAATGCCCCAACCCGATAACCAACCATATAATATTGCGGTTAACCATCCTGCAATCAATGGGAAGCGAAAACCTATCCATCTTGCCGGCAAAAAGAGTTGGCTTGCTCTGGCAATGCTCCAGCCAAATAAACTGGCCATAGCAATGTGCAATCCTGAAATCGCCATTAAATGTGCAATACCCGTTTTCTGTAATAGAAATCGGGTTTGTTTATCCAGCCACTCTCTTTCACCAAAGGCGAGAGCCAAAACAATGCCTGAATATTTCAATGGTTGAATTTCCGGTGCTAGCTTATTAATCAACTTCTGCCTGAGATTGCAGCCCCCATCCAGTAATTTTGCATTTATAACTTTGCCATGGAGGGGTTGATGAATAGAAAGCGCGTACCTTTGGCTATCATAACTCCCCTCATTTAATTGTGCATGAACGGGTCTGAGTTTCATTATAACCTGCCACTTCTGACCGGAACATAAACGAACTTCTGGCGAATTCCACGTTACCGATGCATATAACGCCGGGTAAATATATTTTCCATTGCTTTCAACGATCCGGATACGATATCGCCTTTTTTTATTATCCTCAGTTACAGTATTTTCCAAGGATATACTGTCGATCGCCACAACCGCAGTCTGAGAAGTTTCGCTGAAATAAGCAATTTCCGATAATATTTTATGGGCATGCCAACATCCGAAAATAAATGTCAGCAAGCCTAATGACACTATTCGAATAGATTTATAGGGAAAAAATAACAAGAAAAAAGCAAGAGCAGTCAGATATTGAAGCAATTTTTTATCAGGAATTTCAACAACAAACAATAAAGGGAGAACGCCTAAAATAATGGCTAACGAAGCCAAATTTAAGCTGATAATTGGGCGCGCTTTTTGCAAAACCGTAAAGAAAATTTGAATAACCCGCTGCATCCATTTATATCTCTGCCGTGAAATTCCATTCGCGCAAAGAGTATTTGAAAATATATACAACAGCCAGTTAGATTATGTTTATTTTGGAAACGCTTCGCAAATTGGTTGTAGAAAAATAAAAAACACCAATAAAACAGGTGAATCCATACCTAAAAACGACTCAAAATGCACAAAAAGTGTTGAAGCACTTGATGATATATTTTCCTTGCAGGAAACGTGCAAACTTACCAAATCACTGGCTTTTCATTATGAAAAAATGATTTATCTGATTGAATCAACAGAATAAAGATCATATTTTTCCGGTAAAAACATCAGAACCTATAACTATCTGGACGGCACACTCGCATTCAAGCATGGCCATCGGTCACTGAAATATCCAGTGTTCAATAAACTGGCTTGTGTTGCCCAGTTGCGATTGTTAATAACTAACACTTCGGTACGGTGCTGTGGCTAACTCAAGATAAAATAGATGAATTGAAGCGTTGAGGTAAGCGAAGCCGGAGCAAAGCAATGCTGAAACAAAGGGCATAGATTAGTATTCAGGAACAACTACGTGCCGACAATCAGGTTCAGGCTAATCCGGAAGAATTCAGGGTTAGCCTAAAAACTAATAATTAGAAGAAAGCACCTTTTAAACTGCTTTATCCGATCACTTACAATCGTCAGAAAGTTTGACCAACGCTGCTTTAAAAACAGAATCATTTTCAGAAGCGAATACAGCAAAACCTTTGGTCATAGCTTTATTTTTTAACGTACCTGTACTTAATTTCTCATCAACTGTATCAAGACTGAATGCTTTGTTGTCAGGAGAATAAGCCTTTAGGCAAAGCTTCGATAAATCTACATCCTTCCCTGCTAAATTAGCTATAGCTACCTCGAAAGTTTTTGTATAGAAATATTTACTACCAGTGGAAACCGAGCCATTAGATTTTTCGGTAGAGTATACAGCGATATTATCTGGAGTGGTTGCGTTTGCCGCAAAGCAAAAGCCGACCAGAGCAAAAAATGCAGTAACAGCATAAAGTTTCATATAAAATCCCCTCATAAAATTAAGTATTGTTTATTATACTTATGCCTTTAGATAATTGTACATACTTTCTATTATTCTTATACGCAATTAACTTCAAGGCACATTGATATTT